>CAUWEE010000131.1:0-3545 GCA_963557095.1 uncultured Helicobacter sp.
AGTCAAAGACCCAGCATCAATCTCCACCTTATCTTGGGCTTTGATTTCTACTCCGATAAGATTTGTGGATTCTAAAGTTTGAATGAAAAGATTTTTGGAAGTAAAGCTTGAGAGAGAATGAGTAAGAGCATAAGAGTTAGAAGAACTTGAAGAGCTTGAAAATCCAAAGGCTCCTCTATCTTGACTTAAAGAAGAATACTCTCTGATTTCTTTAGCAGAGAGAGAAGTGAAGTTCTTAGCTCTTATTGCAATGCTGTCTTGGGCTTGCATATTGCTTCCAATGGAGAGAATGTTTTCTTCTGCTTGGATGAGGAGATTGGAAGCCTCAAGAGAGTTGGCTATTTCTCTAGAATAAAAACTTCTCTCTTCTTTCATAGAAGAAGCTCCAAATAAATTAGAGCTATAGCCTTTATTTAAACTAGAACTTTCTTCTTGATCTGTAAGCAAGAGCATGCTTTTTGCACTTAAGACTAAATTTTCTTTAGCTTCAAGATTGGCTGAAGTGCTAGAGAGACTTTCAGTCGCATTCACTCTCAAATCCCCACCAGAGCTTAAGGAGCTTTGCAGAAGGGAGGTGGAGGAGGAAGTGAAGTGAGCATCTCTAGTGTTGCTTTGCTTAAGTGTAAGAGTTTGGATAGAGATATCTTTGGCATTTAGACTAAGGTTTTTGGAGGCTAAAAGATCACTTGCTTTTATAGAGAGAGAAGTAGAGGCAGTGATGGAGATATTAGAGCCACTTAAAAGACTTTGAGAATAGAGGTTTGTAGATTGGTAGCTCAGCGTAGTGTAGGTTTCAAGAGCAGTCTCTCCTTTAAGCCATGAAGGGCTAAAACTAGAAGAATCTCCAACTTTTAATCTCTTTTTTTGAGTGTATTCTTCATAAGTATTGATTGTGGATGCTAGATTGACTTCTTGGGCATTGAGAACTAGATCTTCTTTGGCCTTGAGTGCTCCTCCAAGATTAGAGATCTCTCCCTCTGAACTTAGATAAACATTTCCCCCCTCAATGCTTCCAGTGTTTTGTAAGCGCTCTTTGGTTTCTACAAAGATAAGCTCACTAGCTAGGATGCTGCCCTCATTGTTTAAAACTCTAGCATTAAGCAAGAGATTCTTCCCAAAGACATTGGAGGAGAAGCTAGAACTTGATTGAATCCTTTCAGATCTAAAGGGATTGTAAGAGGCAAGAGAATCTAGGAGGGAATCTTGTAAAAAGGCTTGCCTATATCTTTTTTCTTCTTGTAGGCTTTGCTTGAAAAGAGAGGCAAGATTTTCTTGTAGTGAGCTAGAAGAAGAAAGTAAAGAAGAGAGGGCTTCTAAGTTTTTGCTTGAATAGAAGGATGAAAAGCGATCTTTAAAATAAGAGCTTTGCATAAAGGCTTCTAAATCATCATAGCCTCCATCCAATCTCTGTCTCTCTTTGGGAGCATAGAAGGCAAAGGGAGTGAAGTTCTCAAGCTTTGGAGCAGTTTTTAGATTCTCTGCTACAGTGGGGAGAGGGAGGGGGAGCTTAGAGACTTCTGTATTGCTATAATCAATCATTCTTACATTGGTAAATCCACATTGGCTAAACCATCCACATCGATCACTATCAGAATAGCTCTGAGCAATGCTTCCTTTTCTTACAATCCTTCTTTGAGCTTCTGTTGTGTGATTATTAAAGCTTTCTACTTCAATTTGACTAAGGATTTCTCCCCCAATTTGTCCATCAGTGTTATTGAGGCTTTGAGCTTGGATAGATAAAGAATTTCCTGCATAAATAAGTGAGGGACTGTAGCTCTCTAACTTGTCTTCATAGGTGGATAGGGTGTAGTCTTTGTTTTCTGGGCTGAGTGTGATCTTATGACTTCGTTTTCCAAACCTTGTTTTTACATAAGACCAATAATAAACCCGCTCTTGAGAAACTAAGTCATTCCCCAACTTCAGCTCTGCCTTATTCTCTATTTCCTTAGCCCTGATAGAAAGATCATTTTTAGCAAGGATAAAGCCTTGGATGTTTTTAAGATAATCAGTCTCTATAGAGAGCTTTGCTCCTTGAATGAGGCCTTGAGTATTACTCAGGATGGAAGAGAGGAGAGAGAGCTTGGCTTGAGTGAGAATAATGGATGAGTTATGGACTTCTTGGCTTTGAAGAGAAAGATCTTTTTCTGAGAGGATATAGCCTTGATTATGAAGAGTTTGAGCTTTAAGCTGCATCTTTCCACTAGAGAATAAGAAGGGAGTAAAAAGAGTGGAAAGATTGGAAAGAGTGGAAGGAGTAGAAGAAGTGGAAAGAGTGGAAAGATTGGAAGGAGTGGAAGGAGTAGAAGAAGTGGAAAGAGCAGAAAGAGTGGAAGGAGTAGAAGAAGTGGAAAGAGCAGAAAGAGTGGAAGGAGTAGAAGAAGTGGAAAGATTGGAAGAATCAGATGATTCTTCTGTGTCTTGAGCTAGATTGTTTGGAGGTGGAAACTCTTGAGTTGAGCTTTGCTTTGAATCTAGGCTTGGGTTTAGAGTTTGATTTAAAGAAGAATGGGCTTGAGTTTGCTTGCTTTGGCTTTGATCTCTACTTGGGTTTAGAGTTTGATTTGCAATAGCTTGAGAGACTGCTACAGAAGAGTTTGCAATGCTTGAAAGCTCTAGTGAGGCTTGAAGTGTATTCTCATCTTGTTTAGGAGCAGCAATCCTAAGCTCTCCACTTACATCAAGATAAAACCCTCCATCTCCCTCTCTTTGACTTGGATGAGTAGCCATTACTCCTTCTATCTTTGCTCCTCTAGTTTCTTCATTTGCAAGGATAAAAATAGAATTTGCATACACTCTGCCCAAATGACTGACATCAAGAGCTAAGACTTGTTGTTTTTCTTCTTTATCTTCAATTTCTTGAGAGGAAGAGAGAGAAGAAAGAGATATGGGTTGCCATAGGAGCAGAGAACCTTTTTCATTTAATCTGATTTCATTAGAGCCTAAGATTGCTTTAAGCTCTTGAGCATAAACCTCTCCATTGACCTTTAAACTTCTTGAGAGAAGATTTAGGCTTTGACTTCCTAGAGCATTTAGGGAATCAAGATTAATCTCTCCTCTTTCAACTCTTAGAGTTAAGTTAGAGAGTAAAGCAAGGTTTGAGCTATAAGGAGAAGAAGGGCTAAGTGAAGAAGGATCAATCAAAGATGAAGTTGTGAGTGTGGCTTCATTGACATTAAGAAAGCCACAGTTCTTGCAAGTGATGCCATTGGGATTGGCAATAAGAAGAGAGGCTCTCTCTCCTGCAATCTCCATAAAACCCAGTAAAGAAGAAGGAGAAGTAGAGCTGACTTGATTAAGGATAAGAGAGGCAGAGTGTTCTAAATAAGGATTACCAACAATCAAGCCTGCTAATTCTGTAGAAGTAATAGCAGAGCTAGAGTTATTAAAGATTAATCCACTCTCTTTGACATTAAAGTCTAGATAAAGATTATTGGAGATGCCATTTTTATCAGGATTGACAATGTTGATAATATCTACTCCATTGGGAGCCCTATCAAGAGAAGGGCTAGTTAAGGGAGAAGAAGAATCTACAGTGAGGGGAGGAG
>CAUWEE010000132.1:0-3545 GCA_963557095.1 uncultured Helicobacter sp.
AATGTTTTTGATGATTAAGTCTTTTTGTTTGTTGCCTTCATAAGAGAGGGCATTGAGTGAATACACTTCCCTTAAATCCCAACGCAAAGAGAGTAGATGAGCTAGAGTTAGCCCTCCTCTTGCGATTGCAATGATTGCATCGGGTTTTCCAATCTGTGAATCTATTTTTTCAAAAAGGATGCGAGCATCCTTTAGAAATTCTTCATAAGAATAGTATTTCATTTTGTCCCTTTAATGTTCTTTGATCTCGTGATATAGACTATCTCGCTCAATTGCCCTAAAGCCCGCATCTTTGATCTTAAAGGTTAATTCTGCAAGGCTTAATCCATTTGCGCTCTTTGCGCCAGCTCTTGATTGGATACTCTCCACTTCAATGGTGCCATCAATATCATCCGCTCCAAATTCTTGGGCAACAAGGGCTAGATTTAGCCCAAGGGTTGCCCAATAGGCTTTGATATGGGGGATATTATCAAGCAGGATTCGCGCAATAGCGATGGTTTTGAGGATCTCTTGAGCTGTGGGAAAGTCTTTGACATTTAAAAAGTTATTTTCTCTTTGGTAAAGAAGGGGGATGAAGGCATTGTATCCTCCTTCATTTTGGGTATTTTGGGCAAGTTTTAGTCTAAGGATGTGATTGATTCTGTGTTGGCGCGATTCAATATGTCCAAAAAGCATCGTGGCATTGCTGTATTTACCCATTTTATGCCAAAGGGAGTGAATCTTGAGCCAATCAATGGACTTGACTTTGCCCTTGCAAATGATTTTTCGCACTTCTTCATCAAAGATTTCTGCTCCTCCACCAGGCATAGAATCCACTCCATTTTTTGCCATATCTTCTAGGACCTGCTCATAGCTTTTGCCAAAGCGTCTTGAGAAGTAATCCACCTCTGCTGCAGTCATTGCCTTGATGTGCAGGCTTGGAAAGGCTCTTTTGATCTCTTGAAACATTCCCATATACCACTCATAGGTGTAATTTGGGCTGTGCGAGCTTACGATATGCACTTCTTTTGCTCCCTTGTTATAGGCATTTTGAGCAATTTCTAAGATCTCTTCTAGATCCATCTCATAGGCATTTGGATTTTTGCGGCTTGCAGAAAATGCACAGAATTTACAGACATCAGAGCAGATATTGCTTGGATTGATATGACGATTGATGTTGAAAAATACTTTGTTGCCAAAACGCTCTTTGCGTTTGGCGTCTGCAAATTCACCTAAAGTCAATAAATCATAATCATAAAGTTTGCTTAATTGGGATTCGTGAAGTTCTTCACCCTTGTTTAATTTTTCTAAAATATCCATAAAAACCTCAAAAAAATTGTTTTATTCTAGCAAATTAATGCCCTTAGGGCGAGTGCGCCTTCTTGATTTGTTTTGCAAGTGGCTTAGGCTTATCCTCCTGTATAGTAGAAGGCTCTTGCACTATGTTCATTTTCTTTGAGATCCCATTGATTCTTTTCTGGCTTGTTTTGCACAGATAGACGGATAGATTGGCGCATCTTTTCATGATCACCTTGCAAGATCCCCTCTTTGGCATCCACGGCTTCTTGATAGTAAAGGCAGGGACAAATCGTCCCTTCACTTGTGAGGCGAATGCGATTGCAACTTTGACAAAAATCATCATTGTGTGGAGCAATAATGCCAAATGAAGCACCATTGTCGAGCTTGTAGCTTTTTGAGGGTCCTAAAGTTTGTTTTTCTATCTCTTTGAAAGAATATTTTTGAGCGATGATATTTAAGATTTCTTCTTGGTTTAGTCCTTCAAGATGAGATTTGGCGTGATGATTTTCCATAAACTCAATATAGCGCAGTGTGATTTTCCTTTCCATCGCATATTCAAGCATTGATACAATCTCATCATCATTGATTTTTTTGAGTGGAACCATATTGAGCTTGATGGGGAAGCCGACTTTTTGAGCCTCATCAATCCCTTCTAGGATTTGAGGCAAGGCATTGCGCTTAGAAATGAGGGCAATCTTGGAGTTTTGAAGAGAATCAAGAGAGATATTTAAGCGATCAAGGCCAGAATCTTTAAGGATTTTTGCATATTTTTTGAGCAAGAAGCCATTGGTAGTCATCGCAAGCTCAAGTGTTGGACTATAAGAGCGAATGGAGGCAATAAACTGGGGCAATCCTTCTCTAAGGAGGGGCTCTCCTCCAGTTATTCTGATTTTTTTAATCCCCTCATCAATGGCAGTTTTGACAAAATCAAGCATTTTCTCCAAGGGGATGAGAGAATCTTGATCCAAGAAATTTTCGGGTGTATCAGGCATACAATATTGACATCTAAAGTTGCATTGTTTAGTGACAGAAATTCTTAGATACTCAATTTTGCGATTAAAGGTATCTATCAACATTTTGACTCCTAATGTTTGCGTTTCAAAATAAACTGCAACTTCATTATATTTTTGGAAATATAACGCAAAGCTCTTATTTTTTCTCCAAAAAAGCTCATAATTTCAGGCAGTCTTTGGATAGGAGATGAAGATGATTGAGCGAGCCTGTGTAATTTTGTGTGGTGGCAAAAGTTCAAGAATGGGACAGAATAAAGCCCTTCTTTCTTTTAAGAATCAAGCTCTGCTCTCTTATCTGATACAGAAATATAAAAAAATCTTTAAAAAAGTTTATCTGTGTTGCAAAGAACAAAATATAAAAGACTATGAATGTTTTGGTGCTGAAATGCTTATAGAGAAAAGTGAGGTTTTTTCTCCAATGATTGGTTTATACACTGCTCTTGAAGTTTTGCAAAAAGATAGTTTTATCGTAACGACAGATTGTCCATTTTTGCAACAAGATCACTTTGCAAGACTTGAGTATGCGTGGGAAAATTGTGAAAAAAAAATCCTTTATGCCAAAACACAGCATAAATCGCATTTTTTAATAGGGATATATTCACCTAGGGTTTTGGCTGTGCTCTATGAATGTATTCAAAATCAAGAATTTAAGCTCTCTTTTTTGATGCAGAAGTGTGCAAGTTTGGGGCTTGAGTTTGATGATGAAGAATCTTTTAGCAACCTCAACACACAACAGGACTATCAAGAAGCACTTTTAAGGATCAGTGATGGCAAATGACGAAGAAAAGACAGAAGCCCCCTCTTCTCGCAAGATTGCCAAGGCAAGAGAGGAGGGAAATGTCGCTAAGAGTCCAGAAGTTACAGGACTTTTGGGCTTGATCATAGGGATTACTCTTGTTTTTTTTCTTTTTTCGTATTGGCTTGAGGGTTGCAAGGCAGTTTATCTCCAAGTGATTCAATTAATCAATCATGAATTTGTCGTAGAAGATATTTTTAACCTTTTTTTCTCTCTTATTTGGCAGGGCATTTTGCTTGTTGCACCGATTTTACTAGCACTGATTCTTGGCGGAATTGTAGGAAATGTTTCTCAATTTGGACTTTTATTTGCCCCTAAAGTTATCTTTCCTAAATTGTCAAAAATTAATCCCATCAATGGAATCAAAAATCTTATTTCTCTCAAAAAGCTTTTGGAGGGTTTGTTTATTACTTTTAAGGTTTTGCTTGCTTTTAGTCTTGGGTTTTTTGTTTTTTTGG
>CAUWEE010000133.1:0-3545 GCA_963557095.1 uncultured Helicobacter sp.
AGAATCTCTGATAGCATTGTGCTTTACAAAGGAGAAAAAATGTTATCTAAAGATATCGAGAAGTATTCAAAGGTTCGCTATGAGGTGAGGGCATATATGTGCTATCTCTTTTCACGCCATATCAAAAACCCTCTTATCTCTCCAGCAATTGATCAGATCACAAAGGAGCTTGAGAAAATCGCCCTTGAGATTCAAATCTTTGATGCGATTTATGTGCTTGATGCACAGGGGAATCAGGTGCGGAAACTCCATCAAGAGAGCTGTGAGCTTTCAAGAAGCGAGATACCAAATTATGCCGATCGTGCCTATTTTTATGAATGCAAGAGAGAAGGCAGATGTATCCTCACTGATCCCTATCCAAGCAAAAACGGAGGCAAGCTTGTCGTAACGGCAAGTTATCCCATCTATGATGAGAAAAATGAGCTAAAGTTCATCGCCTGTATTGATCTAACCTTAGAAGAGGCTTTGGTTATCGGAGCTCCTACAAAGCTTTATGATGTGTTTTCCAAGACTTCAAATATTGCTTACACAGCTCTTTCTGTGATGTTGTTTTTTGTTGCTTCATTGCTCTTTGTGCGTGGAGCATACAGCTTTTGGAATGCAATGGTGCATTTTAGCAAGCTTGATATCAAGGAAGTCTTTGAGGCGACGATCTTGCTCACGCTTTCCTTGGCGATTGTGGATTTGGTCAAAGCTATTTTTGAAGAAGAGGTTTTGGGACGCAACAATGGGAGCAGTCATTATGCGATTCATAAGACGATGATTCGCTTTCTAGGATCGATTATTATTGCTTTGGCGATTGAGGCTTTGATGCTGGTGTTTAAGTTTAGTATCATCGAGCCTGAAAAGATCGTTTATACAATTTATCTTAGCGGAGGGGTTGCACTTCTGCTCTTTGGGCTTAGTGTCTATGTCAAGTTTGCTTATGGTGCGGTCAAGGATGATCGCATTGCAAATGGTGATTGAGATTTTGATAGAGATGCACGATGCCAAAGGGGGTGAAAAAATCGATCACCTCTTGGGGGGAGATGATCTTGTCCTTTCCACCGACAAAGATATTCAGCTCTACCCCGCTTGCACATAGAAGCTCAAGCTCCTCTCTCCTCCACTCAAAGCTTAGGAGCTCTTCGAGTTGCTCAAGTGTGCCTTGTTTGAAGTATTTGGCTGGGGGATTGCCACAGAGGGAGAGAAAGTTTTGGATATAGCTTTGGGGATCTTTTTTAAATCCCAAAATTTGAGCTTTGAGAAAGCTTGGCTTTCTCTCTTGGAAGAAGGCGGGGGAGAAGAGGTTTAGGCTTTGGATTCTGTGAGATTTTCGCACAAGATTCAGCGCTTCTTTGAAAGCCAAAATCGCCCCATAGCTAAATCCATTGAGGGTGTAGCGTCCATTCATGGGAGCAAATGAGGCAAAAAGCTCACTTTCCCCCTCAAAGCAAAATCCGCTAAAAAATCTCATCTAAGTCTTTGGGGTTGAGATGCTCTTTTGCAAGCATGGTTTGACTAAGGGAGAGGATTTTTTCTTGCTCTTGTTGGAGTAGAGCCTGTAGTTGGCTTTGTGCCTCAAGGATGAGGGCGTGGGTATTTGTCTCAAAAAGCGTCTCCCCCATTCCATATTTTTCTAGAAAATCTTGAGCGATTTTTTTGGCTTGTGCAAGATCATCTGAAGCACAGCTATAGGTTTGCTTTTTGAAAAACTTCAATGCTTCATTTCCGCTTAGATAAAAGCTAAGGAGTTGCAAAAGTTGAGTTTTGCTCAAAAATTCTTCAAACTGATAGATGCTCTCCTCATCCCAAAGCGCGATTTTTTCAAAGTTAATTTTGGCGTGATATGCATAAAAAGCCTTTGCGCTTTGATAGAGGGAGAGAATCTCTCTTTGAGTGGCATTGAGTGAGGGGAATTTTTTGAGCGAGAAGAGAAGGTTTTGTTTTGCTTCTTGGATATGCCCAATGCTAAGGGTTTTGGCATTTTGACGCAACATCAAAAGCCCTGATTCATTGATGAGATTTTCAATCATTGCCCCACTAAAGCCAGCACAATCTTTGGCTATCTCTTGGATAGAAAAATCAAAATCTTTATTTTGCAGATAGAGAGTGAAAATCTCAACTCTCTCTTGCAAGGTGGGCAAATCGACATAGATTTTGCGATCAAATCTTCCACTACGCAAAAGCGCTGGATCAAGGACTTCTGCTTTGTTTGTTGCTCCGAAAATAATGAGATTGGAGCTATCATCAAAGCCATCCATTTCTGTAAGAAGCTGATTGAGTGTCGCTTCTCTTTCATCGTTGCGTCCATTGCCTCGCACTTTGCCCACAGAATCAATCTCATCAATGAAGATAATCGCTTGCTTGCAGGTTTTGGCTTGTGCGAAAAGCTCTTGGACTTTTTTGGCTCCACTGCCTACAAAGATTTGAGCAAAACTACTTCCACTTTGATAAAAAAATGGCACTCCAGATTGAGAGGCTAGGGCTTTTGCAAGCATTGTTTTTCCAACCCCTGGAGGTCCGACAAGGAGGATGCCTTTGGGCATTCTAAGGCCAAGCGAGGTGTATTTGTCGGGATTTTTGAGGTAGTCAATGATTTCAAGAAGTTGGGATTTGATTTGTGTGATACCAGCAAGATGTTCAAGGGTGATCTTTGAAGTTGAGGGAAGAATAGGGGCTGTAGGCTTATGTGATGGGGAAGATGAGGCAGTAAGTTGGGTGTTGGGTAGAGTGCTAGGGATATTTATGGGAGAGGCCTTGAGAGATTTTTTGTAGCGATAGAGAAAATATACTCCGCAAGCAATAAGCAAAAAGATGAAGGCAATGAGTGCATAGAGCCAGAAGAGATTCCCTCGTGTTTGGATGGGGAATCTTTCCTTGACTTTTGAGAGGAGATTTTCATCTTTGAGGAGGCGATATTCTTTATTTTTGCTCCAAAAGTATAGATAGTTTGAATCCACCTCAAATCTTGAAGCATTTTCTAAAAGAGTTTGAAATTCTTCTTGTGTGATGTTTTGAGAGTTGTCTTTAAGAAATAAAAAGAGTAGCAAGGCGATGCCAAGAAAGCCAAGAAAAAATCCAGTGATGAGCCTGTTTCTAGGAGACATTTTCTTCCTTTTGAGCAAGGGTGTAATCTTGCATTATTGTATAAGAATCAAGTGTGATCCAGCCAGAAAGAGGATTTTGAGAGTGGATTTGGATTTTGTTGAAAAATTGATCAAGTCCATAAGCAATGCCTTCTTTGTGATTCTCAATCAGCACTTTTAGTGGGATATTTGCATTTTTTTGTCGAAAGGCAAGATTGTTTTTTGCGATGAGGGCATTGACTTGATGGAGGCGATCTTTGGAAATAGAGCCATTGATTAGAGGCTTCATTGAGGCTGAAGGAGTGCCTTCTCTTGGGCTGTAGATGAAGGGATGAATATGTGTGAGGGGGAAAAGAGTGAGATTGGCATAAGCTTCTTTCCAAATCTCTTCACTCTCTCCAGGATGCCCAATGATGTAATCACTCCCAAGTGCAAAGCCCTTAGAGGCGATGAGTTCCAAAAGTGCAAGATCGCTCT
>CAUWEE010000134.1:0-3540 GCA_963557095.1 uncultured Helicobacter sp.
CTAACTCTCGCTATATCTTTAGCAATCTCAACACAAATGAGCCTGTAGAGTTTAAGAGCAATATCAAGCAAACTGTCAATGAGGCGATAAGCAATGTCGCTCCAAGCAACAAGCAAATCATCGGAAATGATGTCAAAGGCTACCTAGGCTTTAGAGGCGTAAGCATCAAAGGAGATATTGATGAGAGCACTTCAGCAACTTCGAGAGAAAATGGGACTTCAACAACAGGAAATAGCATCGATCTAGTCTTTAACTCCACAAGTGCTACAGATGCAAGCCAAGGTATTGCTTATAAAGAATGGTTTGACTCAGATGGCACACATCAAGCAGAGATCATCAAAGGAGAGAAAAACCTTGTCTCTCATGGTGTGGATTATGAAGACCCAGCTAAGGTTGAAATCTCAGGATATGCCATCTTGCAAGCCAAAGATGAGAGCAATGGTGGCATTGTTACCATCAAAGGAAATGCAAACAAAGACATCACCTTCATTGGAGATCAGGCAGTCAAAGGTGGCTTTGATAAGCTTAAGATTGAAGCAGGAACTGCAGATTCAAACTACACCTTCCACTCTGTAGGCAAGCTCTCTCAAACTTTCTTAAAGAATGTAGGCCTCTATAAAGATCAAACTCAAGTAGCAGAAGCAGGAGGCAGAGCAGGCACTCCTGCAACAAACGCAGCAACCAAAGGTAACTTCAGCTTTATTGATTCGACTATCCTTGGAGATATCAATGTGGATGCAAATACAGAAGGCAGTGCAGGCTCAGGATCCACAGGCCCAGGCAGTGCAGGCAGAGCAACTGCAACAGAAAATGTCCTTACCTTTGAGAATGTAGATTACAGTGGAAAGATCAGTGGAACACTCAAAAAAGATCTAAAGTTTGGTGCAAATACAGATAAGGTAAGCATCAAGGGAGGAAGTGATGGATCAAGCTATGACTTCTCTAGCCTTAGCGGTAAGAGTATCCATCTTGATATTGATCTAAGCCAAGGAGCAAGTAGTCAAGCAGATGGAGTTCAGCGAGTAACTCCCACAACTACAGCCCAATACCTAAGCTCTAGCATCAAAGGCTTTGATGGAGATACTTCCTTAGTAGGTTCACTCAAACTTGCAAAATCAGTGAATGAGACAAACTCAAATGCTCATGAGAATTCCTTTGCCTTCAATAATCAAGCAAGCTGGACAGTCACAGATAACTCAAGAGTAATGAATCTCTCCCTCTCTAACTCAGAAGAGAACTTCAACCTTGATCTCTCCTCTGCTCCAAGAGCAATAACACAAGATCCAGCAACACAAGCAGTAGCCCAAGCCCAAGCACAAGCTCAAACAGATGTTAATAGAGATCTAAGAGTGCTAGAAGTAGGCACACTTAACAGTCAGAATGGACAAGTGCTTCTTGGCACAGAGATTGACACAGAGCAACAAAGCAAATCTAAGAGTGACAAGATCAAAGCCTCTGTCCTTAGCTCTGGAACTCTCTATGTTACAGCCAAAGATGCAGTGCTCAAAAGTGGAAGCTTCTCTACTGAAGGAGAGAATGCTATTGTCCTAGTCACAGCTGATACTGCTTATGGAAAGGTTCAAGGAACCGAAAGAAAACAAGGTCTTAGCTATGTAGCCACAACTCTTGAGCATCAAGTCGCAGCAAACAGCAGTGGCACTAATGCCAACTGGACTAAAGTAGAAGATGAAGCCTCACAAGAGAATAACAGCACAAACACAAACCAAACTCACCGCTGGGTTCTTGCAGCCTTTGATACTAGAGTCAATCAAGAGCTAGTGGATGAGAGTGGCTTTATCATCTCTAATCCTTATCGTATGCTACTTATTGAGAGCAATAACTTAAATAAGAGAATGGGAGATCTAAGAGATAATCCTTATGCACAAGGTTCTTGGATTAGAGTCTTTAATGGAATGGATAGTGGAAAAGGAGTAGAAAACCGCTATACCAATATCCAACTCGGTTATGACTATGCCTTTGGACTAATTGGAGCAAAAAGCTATACAGGTCTTGCCCTCTCTACTTCAATTGTAGATGTCAAAGGCAATCAATATAGTGGTAAAGCCAATACCTACAGCCTTGCTCTTTATAATTCTTATATTGCAGATAATGGCTGGTATGTGGATGCAATTGCAAAGTATGTCTATACAGATCAGAAGATGACTCCTAGTGGAACTTCTAGAGAAACTCAGTTTGGCAATCATGCCTACTCTTTAGGACTTGAAGTAGGACATAAGGAATACATCCAAGATTCTAACTTCTTCATTGAATCCCAGCTTGAACTCATTGCTGGCTTAGTGCAAGGAGTAGATCATATCTATGCTGGAAATGTTGGAGGCTTAGATATCTATGGAAACTTACGCACAACTCCAGGACTAAGCACAAGAGAAGGAATAATCACAGGCTATACCCTCAAAACTCAGAACAACAAGTTCCAAGCAGACTTTAGACTAGGACTTTCTCTTGTGCAAGAGTTTGTAAGCAATAAAGACTCTGTTGTGCTCAACGATGGTATCACTCAAGGCAGCACAGCCATTGGTGATGATCAAAAAGTGGTGCTCAATCTTGGAACCAATCTTGTGCTTACAGATGAGTGGAGAGTCTATATCGATGCAGAGAGAAGCTTTGGTGGAAATAGAAATACAAACTATCAAGCCAATGTTGGAGCAAGATTTAGCTTTGGAAAGACTGTGAAATCACTACCTGTGCCAGAGAAAGACCTCACTCCTCTAAAACTCCAAAACAAAGCAGAGAAGAAGTAAGCAAGAAAGAAAGGAATGAAATAAAAGGAAAGAGACAAAAAGGGGAGGGGGAAGAAAGAGGCAGGGAAGAAAGAGGGGGAAATAGAAAGAGTGCTAGAAGAGTCAAGCCTGCAGAGAAGATCAAGAATAAATAGGGGGAGAGGGGTAAAAAGAGAAAAAAGATGGACTTTTAGTCAAAAATCCTAATTAAGCTTTTTGAGTTTGAGGAAGTCAAAAATGTAAAGTTGATTTAGAAAAGCTTTGGGGCACACAAAAAAGGGAGTGGAGCTAAGATTTGAAAATCTGGCTCTACGAAGCTGGCATATCTCTTGAATTCCCCTTCTACAAGAAGTAGGGGCAAGAAGCCCCAAGCTTGCTAAAGCTCTCTTATCCATTCAAATTTGAAGCTAAAAAATCCAAACTTGAGATAGAATTTGAGCTTAACAAGGCTTTTGCTATGTTTTTGCATAGCGCACTCCTTGTAGTTTGGTTTGCCCTCCCAAATGGGGGGCGATAAATTTTACACAAAACTACTTCTTTATTTTTCCTTACTTAATAGCAGCTTTGAGATTTTTGTAGCAGTTTGGAGCGTGGTTTGGAATATTAATCTTAGTATATTTGGTTTGAGTGTTTTTAAGAGCTTTTGGAGAATTCTTCTTGGAGAGAGTATCTTTAGAAAAACTTTGAGTATTTAGTCTTTGGATGTGGGATGCAATCTGATTTATGATTGGAGGAAGTGTAGATAAAATACAAGGAGGGCAGATCCCCAAACCTCTCGCCCATTGATGGACTCTTCCTC
>CAUWEE010000135.1:0-3518 GCA_963557095.1 uncultured Helicobacter sp.
ACAGCTTTAATGAAAAAAATCCTTTTATTCAATGCATTCTGCATAGTGCTATGGGGGCAAATTACCCCCGAGAGCATCAAAATCATCTCTTCTAAAGAAAAGTTACGAATTTTTATTCCTACGCAAGCAAAGATGCAAGTTAGCAAAAATTTTGAAGGCATCAACCTACAAATCAATGAACCTTTCCTTGGAGAGGCGATTACAAAACCTCTCATCTCCCCTTTCCACTCTCTACAAATCTCTCCCCTAAATGAGCAAACTCAAATTATTCTCAAAGCTCAAAATTCTCTAATTACATTTTCTTATACCCAAGGTAAAGATGGCTTAAACCTCATCTTTTCTCAATCCATTCAGTGGTGGAGATATGGCTCAGTCATTGCAATCTTATTAGGATTGATTTTAATTCTACTTTACTTGAAAAAAAAACAAAAGTTAAAACCAAAACACACTTTTAAAATGACTGAGCATCCCATTAATAAGAATTGCAAGATTATCATCCTTGATCATACAGATAAAACTTTTATGATTTTTTCAAATGAAAAAGGTTGCACCCTTTTGGATTCTCAAGCAAAGGTTTCCAAAGAGGACTAAGTGAAAAACTATCGCTTTGCACTAACATTCCTCATCTCCACCCTATTTCATCTCTTGCTTCTTGCCTATTTTTTACATCATCATAAAGAACAAGGATTTAAACGAGGTGTTGGAGAAAACCCAAAGATTAAAATCTCCTCCTTTGAATTTGCTCCTATTGATTCTCAAATGATCTCAAACCCTCTCCCCCAACAAAAAAAATCCTCCACAACAAAAACAAAAAAATCAGAACAAAAAGATGAACAAAACAAAAGCCCAAAAGCCATCCAAAAAACTCAAGAGGCAAAAAATATCCCCACACAAGATCGCTCAAAAGATGAAGAGCTCAAAGAAAAAAAAGAGAGCAATCATCCAAACCCCAATGAAACCCAACAAGATGAAGTTCAAAATGAATTTGACCAACCCACCCCCCAAATCCCTATCAATGAAAGCTTGAGTTACCAACTTGCAGACTCGCAAACTAAAAAAATCATCAGTGAATATTATGGTGCAGAATTTGGACAACTTGGAGTGCAAGAACAAGAATACATTCTCAATAATCTCGCCTATATTGGCAGAATCACTCAAAGCTATTTGCGCTATCCCCCCAATGCAGGAATGCTTGCTCAAAGTGGAGGCAATGTCGTAGAGTTTTATCTCCATCCAAATGGAGATATTAGTGATCTTAAAATCATCAAAAAAAGTGGATCGCAATAGTATCAAAACCATTGAAATTGCATACAAAGACTATCCCCACCCAAAAACAAAAACTCTCATCCGCTTTTTTATCAACTACTATCTTATTAGAAATTAAAAATATTAAGAAATAAAACAATCTCTTCATCAAGATAAAATCAATTTCGCATAAAAAATAAATGTTAATCTTGAGACTCTGTATAATTTTGCCTCAAATCAATTTCATAAAAGTTAGAGGAAGAAAATGGCAGTTTTGCAAATTGGTGCAGGAGGAGTTGGAGGAGTCGTAGCTCATAAACTTGCGATGAATGCAGAAATCTTTGGGGAGATCATTCTTGCTTCAAGAACTTTAAGCAAATGCGAGGCGATCGCTAAAAGCGTCAAAGAAAAAACAGGTATAGAAATCCAATGTAAAAGTGTCGATGCCGATGATGTTCAATCGTTAGTCAAACTGATTGAAGAGGTGCGTCCAAAGCTACTTATCAATGTCGCCTTACCCTATCAAGATCTAAGCATTATGGAAGCCTGCTTAAGGACAAAGACTCATTATCTAGACACTGCAAACTATGAACATCCCGATACAGCAAAATTTGAATACAAAGAACAGTGGGCTTTTCACAATCGCTACAAAGAAGCAGGTATCTTTGCACTTCTAGGCAGTGGCTTTGATCCAGGGGTTACAAATGTTTTCTGCGCCTATGCCCAAAAACATTATTTTGATGAGATTCATAGCATCGATATTTTAGACTGCAATGCGGGGGATCATGGCTATCCCTTTGCTACCAATTTCAATCCTGAAATCAACTTAAGAGAGGTGAGCTCTAGAGGACGCTATTGGGAAAATGGGCAGTGGATTGAGACAGAACCTATGGAGATTATGCAAGTTTGGGATTATCCAGAAGTGGGGAAAAAAGATTCTTATTTGCTTTATCATGAAGAGCTAGAATCCCTTGTTAAACACATCAAGGGCTTAAAAAGAATTCGTTTTTTTATGACTTTCTCCCAAAATTATCTCAATCATATGCGATGCCTTGAAAATATTGGGATGCTAAGAATTGATGAAGTGGAGCATAACGGAGTCAAAATCATTCCTATCCAGTTTCTCAAAACCCTACTCCCAGATCCTGCAAGCCTCGCAGGACGCACTGTTGGCAAAACCAATATTGGTTGCTACTTCAAAGGGGTTAAAGGGGGCAAAGAAAAAACTCTCTACATCTACAATGTCTGCGATCATCAAGACTGCTTCAAAGAAGTCAATGCACAAGCCATCAGCTATACCACTGGTGTTCCAGCGATGATTGGAGCAAAGCTTATTATGGAAGGAAAGTGGGGAGGACAAGGAGTCTTCAATATGGAAGAGCTAGATCCTGATCCCTTCATGGAAGAACTGATGATTCAAGGTCTGCCTTGGAAGGTGCTTGAGATTTAATGCATCTCTCAGAGAATCTGCTCAAACTCCAATACCTATATAGTTTAGAGATGTTGGGTGAAGAATTCTGTGATGATTTTCCCACCTCGCAAGATAGAGAGCAAAAAGGAGTTTTGGGACACTCTCCTCAAAAGGCAAAAATTGGCTTTATAAGTCAAACTCCCCTCTTAAATGAAAACGCTCATTTTTTGCCCCAAAAAAGCGCTCAAATGCTTGAAGATATCATTACAAAAGTTTTCAATCTTAGTCTTCAAGAAGCTTGTATCCTTTCGCTTTTTAAAACACAGGCCATCTCTTATGACGAGAATCTCAAGCAACACATTCAAATTCTTCTTTCGCAAATTTCGCAAAGCTCGGCTAAAATTTTTGTCATTTTTGGAAATACAGAAATTGCCCAATACCTATTCAACAAAAATACAAACATTGGGAGTGCAATCAACTTTAAAAACAAAACAATGATTGTTACACATTCTTTTAAGGCACTCATCAAACTTGTTGCTCTCAAAAAACAAACACTTCAACATTTAAAAACAGCAAAGGCTTTATTATGAAAATCTTACTTACCCCCATTTCTGCATTGATGCTCTTTGCTCATCCATTTTCTTTGCCTTTGCCCAAGCTTTCTTCTCCTCAACAAGAAATCATTGCCCAATTCTCTGAAGAGATCAAGCACTCTTCGCTTAAAATTGCTCTTGTGATGCCCAAAAAAATTATTGGTCGATATTCCATAGCAAGCATTGATACGATGATGGCTTATCTTGCATCAAGAGGCTTAGAGTTTGAGTTTGAAGTCTTTGATTGCGAAAATGAAGAGGAAGACTCT
>CAUWEE010000136.1:0-3488 GCA_963557095.1 uncultured Helicobacter sp.
AGAATCTAGTTTTTGAAGAGCGTAAAAAAGAGCATGATGTTTTTTGGGAATCTGTCTCACCCCCTCGCACAACTGCTCCAAAAATTCCCTAACTTCCATTCTTAGCCTATTGATTTGGATTGAATTGAAATTATACACTTTGGGTTATAATCTCTATAAAAAAGGATTTCACTATGTCCCTCCCCCTCTTAAAAGATGCAGATTGTCAAACGCAATTTCTTAGGCAAAAACAAATTGGCATCATCGGCTTTGGGGCACAAGGAAAAGCTCAAGCTCAAAATCTCAAAGATAGTGGGTTTGATGTCAAAATTGGACTCAAAAACAACTCACAATCCATCGCTCTTGCACAAGAGCTAGGCTTTGAAGTTTGTGATTTAATTACTCTTGCTAAAGAATGCGATCTGCTTGCCTTTCTCCTACCCGATGAGTGGCACAAACAAGCCTTTGAAGAGATCAAACCCTACTTGAGAGATAAGCAGATTCTATGCTTCTCACATGGCTTTAGTATCCATTTTAAGGAAATCGTGCCTCCTCCCTTTGTCGATGTGATTCTAGTCGCCCCAAAGGCTGCTGGACACGCGGTTAGAAGTGAATTTCTTGCAGGAAAAGGAGTGATTAGCCTTATTGCAAGTGCACAAAATGCTTCAGGCCTTGCAGAGCAAATCGCCCTAGAGTATGCCTGTGGCCTAGGAAATGGAAAAACTGCGATCTTTAAGAGTAGTTTTCAAGATGAATGTGAATGTGATTTATTTTCGGAACAAAGTGTGATTTGTGGGGGAGTGGATGCGCTTATTCGTGCTGGATTTGAGACACTTGTTGAGGCAGGTTATCCCGAGGAAATTGCCTACTTTGAGTGCCTGCACGAAGTCAAACTTGTAGTCGATCTCATTTATGCCAAAGGCTTAGAGGGGATGCGAAAACATATTTCAAACACTGCAGAATATGGGGATGTCCTTGCTGGAGAAAAAATCATCACTCAAGAGAGCAGAGAGGCAATGAAAAAGATCTTGCAAGAGATTCAAAATGGAGACTTTGCCAAAAGTTTCTTACAAGAGCGAGATAAAGGCTTCCCCACTCTAGCACAAGAGCGTGAGAAACTCAAAGATTCTCAACTTGAAAAAATAGGAAAAACAATGCGAGGTCTAATCAATGTTTAAAATCATTATGTTTTTGGGGCTGCTTGTGCTCTATGGTTGCAGTCAAAAAAGCCAAATTCCATCCACTGATTTAAGCAATCCTGCAAACCAAAATAATGCTCCAAAATCAACACTTAGAATCGAAGACATTCCCCAAACTCCAGATGAGCAAATCATAGAATTTGATCGATGAGAAAACTCCCTTCACTTCCCCCCTCATTACAAAGCCTAAAAAAGCCTCCCACAGAGCTTTTTTACAAGGGAGATCTTAGTCTTTTGGAGTGCAAAAAAATCGCTATTGTCGGCACACGCAAGCCCAATCCTTATGCAAGATTTTTCACCCAAAGCCTTGCTTCATTGATTAGAAAACATGGAGGGGTTGTGGTGAGTGGAGGGGCTTTGGGTGTGGATATCATCGCGCATACTGCAGCATTTCCACATACAATTATGCTTGCTCCGACAGATTTGGATCATTTCTATCCCGCAACCAATAAGACAATGATTCAAAAAATTTACACAGAAGCTCTTGCGCTCAGCGAATACAAAGACAATCCCTCTCCTAGGGCGTATCATTTTTTGGAGCGCAATCGGATTGTCATCGCCCTAAGCGATGTCGTGGTAATCCCTCAAGCTGATTTAGAAAGTGGCTCAATGGAAAGTGCAAAAATCGCTCTAAATCTTGCCAAGCCCCTCTATGTCCTTCCCCATCGAATTGGCGAGAGTGAAGGGACAAATGCCCTGCTCCAAGAAGACAAAGCCCAAGCGATTTATAATCCCAAAAAGTGGATAGAAGAGAATCTAGGGACTTTGGATTTGGCTCAAGATGAAATTTTGGAGTTTTGCTCCTTGTCGCCAAGCTTTGAAGAAGCCTATGCACGCTTTGGGGACAAGCTCTATGAGTATGAACTTGAAGGTAAAATCGAACGAAAAAATGGAAAAATTTATGTCCCCTAAAAAGATTCTTGCCTGTGATGTAGGCCTAAAACGCATCGGACTTGCCACCAGCCTAGAAAATGTGATCCTCCCCCTTCCCCCTATTCTTAGAAAGAATCGGATTCAGGCCTCAAATGCTCTCTCTGAAATTCTCAAAGAGAGAGCAATCGAAATTCTTATAGTTGGAATCCCTTATCAGGATGAAGGAGAGGGAGAGATGGAGAGGAGGATTAAGCATTTTGTCTCTCTTCTCTCTTTTGAAGGTGAGATTGTTTTTATCAATGAATCCCTAAGCTCTAAAAATGCTCAAGAATCTCTCCTTGAGCTAAACAAAAAAGAACGCAAAGAAAAAATCAAAAGCGGCAAGCTTGATAGCCTCGCTGCGATGGAAATCTTGGAGAGATATTTCCAAGCTAAGACAACTTAGCTTTTCTATACTCCTCAACAATAAAATCTGCCACAGGCTCCCAAAGCCTGATTGTCCCATCAAGATTTTCTTCAAAAACTTTTGCAGTTTCTTAAAGCTTCAACGATAAGTGAAACTAAGCAACCTTGCCCATCCCCTTTTTACCTCTATCAACTTCTAAGAACCTCATTACATCTTGGACAAGGAGTTTGCTCATCAATGGATAGATACCTCCAGCATCGTGGGCATTTGCTTTGAGCACTTTTATAGATCTCAAACTTTTTCCCCCCAAACTCAAAAGCACCTAGAAACTCTCCCTTTTGCGCTGGATTAAACTCTGAAACGATGAGCCACACATCAAACTCATCAAAAGCATATTCTCCACAGACAACAACCTCAAGGGAGCTTTTGATCTTGCCCTCCTTTTTGAGTGCATCTAGGCTGACTTCAAAAGCATTTTTAATCCCTTTAAGCTCCTCAAAATCAGCATTCAATCCTTTGGAATAATCCACACTTGATCGTGTGAGATCAAAGACAGATTTGATTCCACCATTATCTGTGATTGACGCACTTGCGTATTGCAGAGCTTCATGAGCTGTATAGCTAAGAATTGGAGCAATTGCAAAAAGCATTTCTCTTGCGATCACGCTCATCACACTCACACTTGCCTTGCGTCTGACATTGTTTAAGTCATCGCAATAGAGACTATCTTTGCAAAGCTCAAGATAGATTCCGCTTAGCTCATTGCTGATGAAATTTTGCAAAATCCCCAAGCCTTTTACAAACTCAAATTCTCCAAAATTTGCTTGCACCTCATCAAAAACACCTATTGCAAGCTGATAGATCCACAAATCAATCTCGCTCAACTCTTCTTTTGAGACAAGCTCCTTGCAGTCGTTGGTATTGGCAAGAAGGAAGCGAAGAGTATTGCGAATCTTGCGGTAAGACTCGCTGACTTGCTTGAGGATCTCTTTTGAAATCTTGAGATCATTTTGGTAATCACTGCTTGCCAC
>CAUWEE010000137.1:0-3472 GCA_963557095.1 uncultured Helicobacter sp.
CTTCTTTATTGATTTCAGTTGGTGTTGCTGTTGCAGCGATTTTTGGAGATTTGTTTGAAAGCTATCTCAAACGAGAAGCCAATCTCAAAGATAGCGGAACAATTTTGCCTGGACACGGCGGCATTCTTGATCGTATTGATGCGATCCTTTTTGGGGCAATAGCGATGTATTATCTTTTGGGATTCTTGCCAATGTGGCAACAACTCTAGGGAAACTTCTTGATTCTTCTTGGGAGCACAGGCTCAATTGGTTGCAACGCTCTTGAGATCTCTAAGGCTTTTGAGCTCCCTATTGAAACTCTTGTTGCAGGGAAAAATATCGCTCTCTTAAATGAGCAAATTGCGCAGTTTCATCCAAAAATTGTCGTCATTGCGAACAAAAAAGATTGCTCAAATCTTAAGGCGCAAAATGCAAAAGTCCTTTTTGGAAAAGAGGGGATCCTAGAAGCCCTTAGTCTCTCAAATTCAAAGCTTGTACTCAATGCGCTTGTAGGATTTTTGGGTTTAGAGCCTACCTTGCACGCCATCTCTTTGGGGAAACAAGTCGCTCTTGCAAACAAAGAAAGTCTCGTAAGCGGAGGATGGCTCATTGATCCAAGCTCTTTAATCCCTGTAGATAGTGAGCATTTTAGTCTTTGGCATCTTCATCATAATCGCCCTTTTAAACGCCTTATTATCACCGCAAGTGGAGGGGCATTTCGCGATACGCCTTTGGATCAAATCCCCCTTCAAAATGCCCAAAATGCACTCAAACATCCCAACTGGAAAATGGGACAAAAAATCACCATTGATTCAGCGAGCATGGCAAATAAACTTTTTGAGATCTTGGAGGCTTCTTATCTTTTTGGGGCAGATTCTATAGATGCGCTTATTGAGAGAAATTCCATCATTCACGGAATGATAGAATTTGCAGATGGCAGTCTAAGTGCTCATCTTGCAAAGCCTGATATGAAACTTGCAATCTCATATGCACTAAATCCCACCCTAGCCTCTCAAAATTCCCTTATTTCACCCCTAAAACTAGAAGATTTTTGCTCTCTGCATTTAGAAAGCATTGATTGCGCTCGCTACCCCTTGTGGGAACTTAAAGATACTCTGCTTAAAAACCCAAAACTCGGGCTAGTTCTCAATGCAAGCAATGAAGTGGCAGTTGAAGGCTTTTTGCAGGGAAGATATCTCTTTGGCACAATGCTTGATCATATCTTTAAAGGTATTCAAAAGTTTGATAAACTCCCCTCACTTCATACAATTCAAGAGATTAAGGCCCTTGATTGCGAGGTGCGACTCTTCATGCAATCTATTTAGCTAGTTTTACCCAATTCTTTGAACCACTTTTTCACCTTCTCACACGCTTGCTCAAGGACGCTTTTGTGTGGTTCGCTATGCTTTCCAAAGCTTTTATGAAGCTCTTCAAGCAATCTTTTTTGCTCTTTAGTGAGCTTTGAAGGATATACAATCTGAAGTTGGACAATCAAATCCCCATAATCATCCCCCCTCAAACTTTTCACCCCACAACGATCAAAGATGAATTGTTGCTTATCTCTTGAATTTGGTGGGATTGTGAGTTCCAATTCCTTATGAGGAGAGGGGATTGTAATCTTTGTGCCAAGCACCATAGAGGTAAAAAATACAGGCACTTCAACATAGAGATTTTCTCCATCTCGCACAAAATGATCATCTTCTTTAACATTTAGACGCAAATACAAATCCCCACGATTGCCATTCTTATCGGCATTCCCCTTGCCCGAAACTCTGATTTGATTCCCATTATCCACGCCCTCTGGAATCTTGATTTCAAGCTTTTCTTCTTTGCTCTCATAGCCCTCACCTCCACATTTAGAACATTTTTCAATCAGCACTTCACCACTTCCTTGGCAACTAGGACAAGTTTGAGCAAAAGTCATAAAGCCCTGCCTTACTCTAAGTTCTCCATGCCCATGACACTGCGGACAAGCGCCTCTTTTGCTTGCTCCACTTCCTCCGCAATCTCTACAAGCAACTTTATAGGTAATCTTGATGTCTTTTTTGCAGCCAAAAATTGCTTCTTTAAACTCAAGCTTAAGCTCCATTGCAAAATCAAGAGAAAATCTCAAATCGCTCTGTTCTCTACGCCTAGAGCTCCCTCCTCCACCAAAAAACCCTTCAAAAATATCTCCAAAAATATCTCCAAAGTCCCCAAAACCACCGCCACTGCCTCCCCCTTGTAGTCCTGCCTTCCCATAGCGATCATAGATGGAACGCTTTTCCTCATCGCTTAAGATTTCATATGCTTCGTTGATTTTTTTAAAATGCTCTTCAGCCTGTGGATTATCAGGATTTCTGTCAGGATGGTATTCTTTTGCCTTTTTTCTAAAAGCTTTTTTAATCTCTTCCATAGAAGAATTTTGATGCACCTCAAGTATTTCATAATAATTAAAATCTTCCAAAACACAACCTTTTTAGATATGGATATAAAATGATTAAACTCGTAATTCTACCCTAGTTTTTTACCCCGCCTTTTTGAGTTTCCAGCTTCTCTGTGTTAGAATCTAGACAATGAAAATTAAAAATTTAGAATCCTTTTATGATCTTGTTGAAGCCCTTGAAAAACTCCCTTCCATCGGCAAAAAATCTGCAGAAAAGATGGCCTATATGCTTTGCGTGGAAAATAAAGCACTCGGGATCAAAATCGCTCATTGTATTCAAGAAGCCAATCTCAAAGTATGCAAATGCAAATGGTGTGGAGGTTTAAGTCAAGAGGAAGAATGCCAAATCTGTCAAGATACAGATCGCAATAATGGAGAACTCTGCATTATCGCTCACCCACGAGATATTTCCATCATTGAAAATATTGATTTTTTTAATGGCAAATATTTTGTTTTAGAATCCCTAGAAACAACAGATTTTGATCATCTTTTTGCACTCATTAGTCATCATCAAATCAAAGAAATCATCTTTGGCTTATCTCCCTCATTGGCAAATGATGCCCTTATTCTTTTTATCGAAGATCGCCTCAAGCATCTCAAGCTTACTTTTAGCAAGATTGCTCAAGGTGTGCCAACAGGCATTGGATTTGATCACATTGATCATCTTTCTTTAAGCAGTGCTTTCAAAGGAAGAATGAAAATTTGATCGCAAAAAAGGATAGAATCTCAAAATGTCTTTCAAATTAAGACAAATCTCAACCCTAAGGAAATACCCATGAAAAAAATTATCGCTCTATGTGCTCTAGGCTTAGCCTCTATGCTTTTTGCTGAAGCTCCAGCAGTTTTCAAAAAATGTGTCGCTTGCCATGGTGCAGATGGTAAAAAAGTTGGAATTGCGCCCAAAGCAATCGCTGGACTTTCAAAAAAAGAAGTGACTGATTTCCTCAATGGATACAAAAACAAAACAATTAAGTCTCCAAAAGCAAGCATGATGTATGCTCAAGCTAAAAATCTGACTGATGCAGACATTGAGGCTTTAGCAAACTATCTTTCAAGCTTGAAGTAATT
>CAUWEE010000138.1:0-3462 GCA_963557095.1 uncultured Helicobacter sp.
AAAAAAGCGAAGAGACACTAAAGAATGCAAATGCTAAACTTGAAGACATTTCAAAAAAAATGAGTGAAATCAAAACCGAAAAAGAACTTAAAGCTCTCAATATTGAAGAAGAAATTGCAAGAGAGCAAATCACTTTTCAAAACACAGAGATTCAAAGAATTGAAAAACTTATTCAATCCAATGATGAAAAAATCCAATCACTCCAAGAAGAAATCAAGCAAATCCAAGAACATATGCAAAAAATTGAGAAAGAGATTACTTCAGAAATTCAAGCAATCAAAGAAGAGCAAACTGAAGTTTCTAAGAAAAAAGCAGCAATGATTGAAAAAATGGATCAAAAAGTTATCATCTTTTATGAGAAAGTGCGCAAATGGGCAAAAAGCACAAGCGTTGTCCCTGTGTATAAACAAGCCTGTGGAGGATGCTTTATCCGCCTAAATGATCGCAGTTATGCTGAAACTCTTCGAGGAGACACAATTACAACTTGCCCACATTGCGGAAGAATTCTTTTTGTTGAAGAACAATAATTGCGCAAAACAATGCAATAAGCCAAAATTTCCGATCTTTTACTTCTTGATCCTTTGTTTGGCTTATTGCCTCGCCTTTCCTCTGCTTTTTTTTCTCTCATTTAAAAGCAAATACAGACAATCTATTCCCGCAAGATTTTTCCTAAAACATTTGAGACTTAGCTTCTATCCAAATTATTGGTTTCATGCCTGCTCCTTTGGAGAATCAAAATCCTACGAACCTATTCTAAAAGCCCTACTCACTCAAGAAAAGGATGCAAAGATTCTTCTTACTTGCACAACAAATACAGGCTTTGAGTATCTTCAAACCTTCGCTCAGGCACAGCCTAAGAATTTTGAAATCCATTATCTCCCCTTTGAGATCTTCCTCCCCCTTTGGCTCCCCCTTCTCAAAAAACTTAAAACCCTCATTGTTACAGAAGCTGAGCTGTGGAAAATGCTCTTTTGGACTGCAAAAAAAGCAGGGGCTAGGACACTGCTTGTCAATGCCAGAATCTCTGATCGATCACTCAAAAGCTATAAAAGAATGAAGTGGTTTTATTCCTCTCTTTTCTCTCTTGTAGATATTGTTCTTGCTCAAAGCAAAATTGATCAAGAAAGACTAGAAAGTTTGGGGGCAAAAAATGTCAAATCTTTTGGTAACCTCAAGATCTTTTCTATCCCAAAAATCACTCATCATTACCCTAAATCTCGCGACATCATTCTTTGTGCCTCAAGCCATAATAATGAAGAAAAACTTGTGCTTGATGCTTTTCTTCCTCTCAACCTTGATGCCACACTCATCGTCGTCCCACGCCATCCCGAGAGATTTAGTGAAGTGGAAGAGTTTTGCAAAGAGGAGTGTAAAAAGCACAACAAAACTTTTTCTACCTACAAAGAATCTTGGGGGGATGTGGTGCTTGTGAATGCGATGGGTGAACTCAATAATTTCTATGCAATTGCAGATTGCGTGATTCTTGGAGGTTCTTTTGAAGCAATTGGGGGGCACAATCCGCTTGAACCCGCTTTTTTTCATACAGCCATCCTAAGTGGAGAACATATTTACAATCAAAAGGCTCTTTTTGCCTTGGTCGAAGATGCACTCATTATTCAAAAAGAAGAACTTTCCAAAAAACTTAGCCACTTTGATACACTTCCAAAAACAAGAATTAAAGCAAGTGCTTCCAAAATGCAGGATCTCATCGATCTTATCCAAAGGACAAACTAAAATGGAAAAAGCTTATAAGCTCTTAGCTCTACAAGAAAATATTTCCAACAGTGAAGCCAAAAATCTCATCGATAAAGGCTTAGTCAGCGTCAATGGGAAGCGTTTAAAAATCGCAAGAGGAGAGCTTAGCCCCAAGACAATCTTTCATATTGAAAAAATCCAAAAACCCCAAGTGATCTTCCAAGATGCAAATATCCTAGCCATTGAAAAACCCGCCTTTATTGAAAGCTATGATTTATGCAAATTCTTTCCTTCATGGACTCTGCTTCATCGCCTTGATCGAGAAACAAGCGGAGTGATTTTGCTCATCAAAGATAAGAGTGAATTTCACAACAAAGCCAAAGAGGAATTTAGAGCACAAAAGGTTTATAAGGAGTATCTAGCCATTCTTAATGGAATCTTAAGTGAAGAAATTGAGGTGAATAAACCCATTCTCACCCTCAAAAAAGGTTTTGCCAAAAGCAAAATCAGCAAGGAAGGACTCCCTGCTCTAAGTCATATCACCCCTCTTCAAATCAGCGGAAAGAAAACCCTTGCTAAAATCATCATCAAAACTGGCAGAACTCATCAGATTCGCCTACATTGCTCAAGCATTGCTCATCCTATCTTTGGAGACACGCTTTATGGAGGAGAAGATTCAAAACGCCTTATGCTTCATGCCCACAAAATCGCTCTCTTGGGTTATGAGTTTAGCTCTCCTCTACCCAAAATCTTTGAAAATTTAATGCAATGAAAATCTCTACAGCCATTGAAACAGAAAAAATCCATTTTATCTGTCAGGGAAAGATGACAAATTTCCTCTCTTTTAAAAGGGAGATTTTAAACACTATAAGAAATCATAAACAAGGTTTTGAGCTTGTTTTTAGCTTTGGCACTCACCCCATTCACCCAAATATCTTGGGATTTTTGCTCATCCTATCAAAGCAATATTCTATTGAAGTTTTGCTCTCAAACTTCACAAGCTTTAGACAACTCAAAGAGCTCTATCTCCTAGAGAAGCTTAATATCAAATATCAAAAAGATTAAATGATGCAAAACTGGTATCTCCACTTCAATCCTATTGCCTTTGAGCTTTTTGGCATTCAAGTGCATTGGTATGGGATTGCTTATGTTCTTGCGCTTTTAAGCGCTTTTTATTTAGGAATGTTTTTCAAAAAAGATCCTCGCTTTTCAAACATTAGCGATAAACATTTTGAGATCTACTTCCTCTATGCTGAACTTGGCATCATCTTAGGAGCAAGGATAGGCTACATCCTCATCTACTCTCCCAATCGCTGGGATTATCTGCTTGCGCCTTGGCAGATTTTCAATCCTTTTGATTCTGCTGGAAATTTTGTAGGAATCTCAGGAATGAGCTACCATGGCGCGATTGTGGGATTTTTGCTTGGAAGCTATTGCTTTGCGAGATTATACAAACAAAAGCTCTGGCCCTATCTTGACTTGCTTGCACTAAGCATTCCTTTGGGATACATCTTTGGACGCATTGGGAATTTCCTCAACCACGAACTCTATGGACGCGCCATTCCAAAAGATGATGATTTTTGGCAAAACTTTGGAATATATATTGATGGAGCATTGCGCTATCCAAGTCAGCTTATTGAGGCCTTTTTGGAGGGTTTTGTTGTTTTTGTGATTGTCTTTTTGAGCAAAAGATTTTTTAGATTTGATGGGGCATTGATTGCAATTTATGCCATTGGCTATGCTCTAATGCGATTTATTGCAGAGTTT
>CAUWEE010000139.1:0-3452 GCA_963557095.1 uncultured Helicobacter sp.
AAATCAATGAAATCATTAATATCTGTGTGCCAAACCTCCAAATAAGTGGCAATCGCTCCCTTTCTTGTGCCAAGCTGATCAACAGCAATCGCCACATCATTGGCAATCTTTAGAAAAGGCACCACCCCACCTGCAGCATTTTTGTGTCCATCAATAAAACTTCCAAGTCCCCTAACCTTGCTAAAATCCCAACCAATACCTCCACCATATTTACTCAAAAGCGCCATCTCTTTATAGGCATCAAAGATTCCCTCAATATTATCTGGTGTGCTACCAATATAACAGGAGCTTAGCTGATGGCGTGTTGTGCGCCCATTGGCTAAAGTAGGAGTGGCAGTGATGACTTCAAACTTAGAGAGGACATCATAAAACTTAATTGCCCAGCCATTTGCATCGTTTTCATTTTGAGCCATAAACATTGCTAGAGCCATAAACATTTGCTGAGGAAGCTCAATGGGTTGATTTTGACGATCTTTGAGAAGATAGCGATCATAGAGGGTTTTAATCCCTAAATAATTAAATTGCAAATCCCTTTTGGGTTGGATATGAGAATTGAGTAAATCTAGATCAAATTTTTCCTTAAAGCCCTTTAAAATCTTGCCCTCGCTCTCCCCTCTCTCCAAATATTCTCTTAAATGCTTATAACCTGTAAATCCGCTTACCTTATGGTAAAGATCATAGAGAAAAAGGCGTGCAGCCACAAAAGTCCAGTTTGGCGTATCAACATCGATTTTATCCACCGCAGTTTTAATCAAGGTTTGTTGAATCTCTTCAGTCGTAATCTGATCTCGAAAATGAATCTTTGCATCCACTTCTAACTCACTTTGACTTACCCCCTCTAAGCCTTCCACTGCTTCGCTTGTATATTTTTGAATTTTTGTTACATCTAGAGTTTCTACTCTTCCACTACGCTTAATTACAGTTAGCATTCATATCCTTTCCTTTATCTTGTTTCAACGAGTTCATCAAGTGAAATGCGTATCTTTTCTTTGGGCTCATTAAGGCGATAACCAAAAGTAAGGAGCAAGGCTATTCTTTCTTGCTCACTATCAAGCCCTAAAAATTCTTCTAGCTTCTCTCGCTCAAAGCCCTCAAGATAGCAAGAGTCAATACCAAGTAAGCCTGCACAATTCACCATTGAGCTTGCCATCAAATAGGCTTGTTCCATACTCCAATCCTCAAGTGCTCGACGCGTTGGGAAACTCTTCTTCTGAAACTCTGCCAAACGCTCCATAAAGCGCTCATCAAAACCTCTTTTGCGCATAGATGCTGCAATATAATCTGATGGAGCAATCAAATCTTGCACCTTAGATTTTAGAATCACAAGTTTGCGACAAGTAGGAATCTGCTTTTGATACCAACAATAAGCCGCAATCTGATCCTTTAAATCTTGAGTCTCAATCACCAAAAGACGCGTGGGTTCCAATCCAAATGAGCTAGGAGTAAGACGGCCAGCTTCCAAAACTTCTCTCCAATCAGAAGAAGAAATCTCTTT
This sequence comes from uncultured Helicobacter sp., assembly GCA_963557095.1. GTDB lineage: Bacteria > Campylobacterota > Campylobacteria > Campylobacterales > Helicobacteraceae > Helicobacter_G. Next base: position 1,496 of record CAUWEE010000139.1, read on the forward strand.
TGTTGTATCAAAAATCTTGCAAGCATGCAAGGACTGCATCGCTTTAACCAAATTCATTGCAACTCCTTTATTTTTTCCCCATTCTTTTTCGCTGAGTGGGATCGAGGTATTTTTTTCTAATGCGGATATTTAGAGGAGTAATCTCCAAAATCTCATCATCTTCAATCCACTCCAAGGCTCGCTCAAGCGTGAGCTCTCTTGGAGGCACAAGCTTGATAGCATCATCGCTTCCACTAGCCCTCATATTAGTAAGATGCTTAGATTTGATTGGATTGACATCTAAATCATTATCCCTACTATGTTCTCCAATCACCATCCCTACATAAACCTTTGTTTGAGGAGTGATAAAAAGCACTCCACGCTCTTGGATATTAAATAGCGAAAAAGCTGTTGCATCTCCATTCTCCATCGAGATCAAAGCCCCATTGCTTCGACTTTCAACACTCCCGCTAAATGGACGGAATTCTAAGAAAGAATGATTCATCACTCCCTCCCCCTTAGTATCTGTAAGAAACTCACTGCGATAACCAATCAAACCTCTTGCAGGGATTTCAAATTCCAAACGCGTATAACCCTCACCCATAGGATTCATAGCCTTCATCTCTGCCTTGCGTCGTCCAAGTTTCTCAATAATTGCTCCACTAAAATCCTGTGGTGTATCAATCACAAGATGCTCAAAAGGCTCCATCTTGATGCCATTTTCTTCTTTGACGATCACTTCAGGACGCGAGATGCTAAACTCAAAGCCCTCACGCCTAAGATTCTCTGCCAAAATCGTGATCTGAAGCTCCCCTCTTCCGCTAACTTTAAATTTTCCCTCCCCCATTTCTTCACATCGCATTGCGATATTTGTTTGCATTTCTTTAAGCAAACGATCTTTAATCTTATTGGCTGTTACATGCTTTCCTTCAAGCCCAGCAAGAGGAGAATCATTAACTGCAAAATACACGCTCATTGTTGGCTCTTCCAAATGCATCGGATCTAGAGGCATTGGATTGCTTGGATCAACTAGAGAATCTCCTACATCAACTGCACTAAACCCTGCCACTGCGACAATATCTCCTGCTTCTGCACTCTCAATCTCTGTGCGTGCAAGCCCCAAAAATCCAATAAGTTTTGTGATTCTCCCATTCTCTTTGCTTCCATCGCTCTTTGCAAGCATCACATTTTCCCCTTTTTTCACACGACCATTAAAAACCCGAGCAATTCCGATCTTACCAACATAATTATCATAATCAAGGGTGAAAACTTGCATTTGCAAAGGATTTTCACTTGAGCCCTGAGGAGCGGGGACATACTCCAAAATCGCCTCAAATAAAGGCTCAAGATTCTTTTTCTCATCCTCAAGATTTTTGATCGCATAGCCATCACGAGCAGCTGCATAAATCACAGGGAAGTCCAATTGCTCATCATTGGCCTCCATTGCCACAAAAAGATCAAAAACTTCATCGACTACACGATCAGGTTCTGCTGCAGGTTTGTCAATCTTATTCACCACAACAATTGGGCGGATACCAAAGCTTAGAGCCTTTTTGACAACGAATTTTGTTTGAGGCATTACACCTTCTTGAGCATCTACAAGAAGCAAGACGCCATCCACCATCTTAAGAACCCGCTCAACTTCCCCTCCAAAATCTGCGTGCCCTGGAGTGTCAATGATATTAATCTTTGTTCCCTTATATTGAATAGCAGTATTCTTTGAAAGGATGGTGATCCCCCTCTCTCGCTCCAAATCATTGCTATCCATTACCCTCTCATCAACTTGCTCGTGAGCACTAAAAGTTCCAGATTGGCTCAAAAGCCCATCAACTAGTGTTGTCTTTCCATGATCGACATGTGCGATTACTGCGATGTTTCTAATATTTTGCATAGATCTCCGATTGAATTAAAGTTTATTTTAGAGTTTTGGAAAAATTGAAATTCTAGTAAAACACTCTGCTTTTTATGACAAAAAATT
>CAUWEE010000140.1:0-3371 GCA_963557095.1 uncultured Helicobacter sp.
ATTGAACAAGCTCAGATTCTAGGGAGTTTGCGGGATTTTATTCGCATTGATTATCAGGGTGAAGATCGTTTGCTCTTGCCTGTGGAAAACTTGCATCTCATCGATCGCTATGTGGCAAACTCAAGCGGTATCCCCCTCCTTGATCGTTTGGGCAAAGGAAGCTTTGCAAAGCTCAAAGAAAAGGTCAAAGCCAAACTCTTAGAACTTGCCTCTGGCATCATTGCTCTAGCGGCAAAACGCGATTTGCTTGAGGGGCATAAGATTGATTGCCAAAGAGAAGAGATTCTTTTGTTTCAGAAGCAGTGTGGATTCACGCTTACGCCCGATCAGGAAAAAAGCATTCAAGAGATTTTTACAGATTTAAGCAGCGGGAAGGTGATGGATCGCCTACTCTCTGGTGATGTAGGCTTTGGCAAGACAGAGGTTGCGATGAATGCTCTTTTTGCAGTCTGTAAAAATGGCTTACAAGGAGCTCTAATCGCGCCAACAACGCTTTTAAGCTCTCAACATTTTCATTCTTTGCAAAGGCGTTTTGAAGGCTTTGGTGTCCGCATTGCCAAGCTTGATGGCAGTATCAAAAACAAAAACGAAGTTTTAAATGGACTAAGTCAAGGAGAGATTGATCTTGTTGTGGGAACTCATAGCATCTTGTCTGCAAATTTTAAAAATCTTGGACTTATCGTCGTGGATGAGGAGCATAAGTTTGGCGTCAAACAAAAGGAAAAAATCAAAGAGCTAAGCTCCAATGTTCATCTTTTGTGTATGTCTGCCACACCAATCCCAAGGACGCTCAATATGGCGCTTTCACAAATCAAGGGAATGAGCTCTCTGCTTACGCCTCCAAAAGAGCGAGAAGGGGTAAGAACCTTTGTCAAAGTCTCTCAAGATGCCTTGCTCAAAGAGATCATTCATCGTGAGTTAAGACGAGGGGGGCAGATCTTTTTTATCCACAATCATATTGCAAGCATTGATTCAAAAAAAGAAGATTTATTAGAGCTTGTGCCTTCTCTAAAAATCGCAGTTTTGCACTCCCAAGTCCCCGCTGCCCAAAGTGAGATCATTATGCAAGATTTTGCAGATGGCAAATACAATCTTTTGCTTTGCACTTCCATTGTGGAATCTGGCATTCATCTAAGCAATGCCAATACGATCATTATCGAGGGTGCAGAGCGTTTTGGAATTGCTGATTTACATCAGCTAAGAGGACGCGTAGGCCGAGGAGAGAGAGAAGGTTTTTGTTATTTTTTGGTTGAGGATAAAGAAAGCTTAAGCGAAGATGCGATCAAGCGTTTAAATGCTTTGGAGAAAAACTCTTATCTTGGGAGTGGGGCGAGTTTGGCTTACCATGATTTGGAGATTCGAGGGGGAGGAAATCTTCTAGGAGAAGCTCAAAGCGGCCATATCAAAAACATCGGCTACAGCCTTTATCTTAGAATGTTGGAGGATTGTATCCACTCTTTGAGTGGTCAAGCTAAGCTTACTCAAGAGAGCGTAGATCTCAAACTCAATGTCAGTGCCTATCTCAATCCCGAGCTTATCCCAAGTGATCGCCTAAGGCTTGAACTCTACAGACGCTTAGCTTTGTGTAAGGATCTTGATTCGGTGTTTAGAATCGAAGCAGAGATTGAAGATCGATTTGGCAAGATTGATAGGATGAGCAAGCAATTTTTAGATTTGATTGTGATTAAAATTTTGGGCGCTTTGTGCGGGATCAAGTCGATTTTAAACTATGGGCAAAACATCACCTTTATTCACCAAAATGGCGACAAAGAGCTCATCAAGACTTCAAGCAAAGATGATGATGACATTTTGAATTGCATTTTAGAGGAGCTAAGAAAAAGACAGAGAGCTAGCGCGTGATCTCTGTAAGGATCTTTTTCACCTTTTGGCTTTGTTGTTCATTGACGAGGAAATAGATCTCAACACGATTGTTCTTAGCAATCCTGTCTTGTTCATCTCTAGCATCGATTTTTTGTCCATATTTTCCTTGTGAAGAGAAGAAAAGCTTCTGTGGAGAAATTCCATTTTTGATCAAAGCTTGCATCACATAAAGCGCTCTTGCCGAAGCAAGTTCATAGTCATTTTGAAGGCTTGTGTTTTGAGGATTTGGATTTTCAGCGAAGCCTCTTACATCCACTTTGACACTAGGGGGGAGCTTTTGGATGATTTGAGCAATGCGTTTGAAGAAGAGTTGAGAATCTTGATCTTCTAATTTTGCTGCATTAGGAGGAAAAAGTAGATTTGTTGGAAGCTTAAGGACAATCCCCTCTTCCACCTGATCCAAAGCCCCTCCTTGACGCAATGTTTCTGAAGTTAGCTCATGATTTTGTGATTGTGTATTTTTATTCTCTTCTTGCTGAGATTCAAGCTCTTCTAGGGACTCTTGCATTGTAGGATTGAGCGGGATGACTGGTTGAGCCTCATCGGGCTTTGGGGAATAATCAAAGATTTTGATAAATTCAGTCTTTAAAGCCTTGACTTTTTCTGTATTTGTTGCAGAAATAGCATAAAGCGCGATAAAAAGTGCTAGAAGAAGAGAGAGAAAGTCTGCATAAGGAACAGCCCATTTTTCTCCAGCAGGACATTCTGGACACTTTTTCTTTTTTGCCATTCTTATTCCTTAGTTAAATTGTGAAATCTTAGGCTGACTTGGATCTAAAAAGCCAAAAAGCTTAGCTTCAAGATTGCGCGGATTATCCCCATTAGCAATCCCAATAACGCCTTCTAGGATCATTGTTTTTTCCTTCACGATATCCTTGCTTTTGGCAATCATTTTATTGCCCCAAGGAGCAAAGATAGCATAAGCTCCCATAATCCCTGTAACTGTGGCCGTAAAGGCTCCAGCAATCCCTGCAGCCATCTTTGCAGGATTGTCCAAGAGTTGCAAGGCAAGCATCAGCCCCATCACCGCTCCAACAAGCCCAAATACAGGACAAGACTCCCCGGCCAAGATCCAATAATGCCCTGCGCCATGATAGTATTCTTCAATTTGTTCAATTTGCACTTCCATATCTTCCTTGACAGAATGAGCATCACGACCATCAATAACCATACCCAGAGCTTCGCGCATAAAGTCATCATCAAGTTGTGCGACTTTTGATTCCAAAGCCAAAACCCCATCTCTCCTTGCAAGACTAGCAAATTCAATAAGGAGTTTGATTTTTTCTGGGATATTCACAGGGGAACTTGCAAAGACGAGTTTCATCTCTTTAAATGCTGCTTTGATGTATTTGCTATTTGTTCCAGTCATTGCTGAAAACAATGCTGTAGGCATCACGATAAGTACAGAGCTTAGGTGGATCACATGAAGAGGGTTACCTCCCTCTAAGATGTCTCCCACAGAGATGCTTACAACAGCCAAGATCATTCCT
>CAUWEE010000141.1:0-3368 GCA_963557095.1 uncultured Helicobacter sp.
TAAGTTTTACAAAAGCTTTGATAGTGTGCAACATCAAATTCGGCATATAGGTGGCTTTGTCATCCATTGTCGCGCTTTCTTTGTAATAAAAAACCGCATCTTCAAAACGACTTTGACGATAAGCAATCTGCCCAAGAAAATAATTTGCTTCCGCCTTTTGATAATTTTGCTCCACAAGATAAGAAAAACGATCTTTTGCCTCATTAAATTGCTTGTCCCAATATAAGCGCCGTGCTTCTTTTAAAATATCAGATTTCTTCTCATATTGCTTAAAAGCAAGACGCTCCTGCTCTTTTTTTCTGTCGCTATATATTTTTTCAATCTCTAGTCCAAGTTTTTGGATATTCTCCTGATTAAGCAGAATGATCTCCGCCTGTTTCTTCAGCTCAGTCGTAATTCCTTCGACTTCTTTGACAATAAGTGCATTCAAATTAGATCCAATTGTAGAAACATCACGAATCTTGCCCCGAATCTCATCAAAAAAAGTCAAAAACTCCTTTTGCTCTTGTTGGATATTTTTTTGTGCCAAAGTAAGTTGATCAAGACTATCTTTGAGGATCTCCAATCTTGCACGCATTTCTTCGATTGAAATCGAATGATTTTCCATATCTAACAAGAGTTTTTGAATCTTTTGACTCTGTCCATCATATAGACTTTGCAGACCATGTTGAACCTGTTCTAGTGCCTCAATCCTACTCTGCAAATCAACAAGAATTGAAGAAAGATTAAGGCTGCTATCCTTAAGGCTCTTAATGTCTTTCTTTGTTGCCCCACTCTGACTTTCAAAGGCTGATGGCTCTGCGAACAAAGAAGCACAGAGCAAGGCAATAAGACTACTTCTTCTGAAGAACAAAATTTACTCTCCTATTTTCTTGCCTACATTTTGGACTATTGTCTTTTGTGCAGACTGGTTTTGTTTCTCCAAAACTCACAACCTCAATGCGATCCCCCTTCACCCCCCTTACAATCAAAGCTTCCTTCACTGCTATTGCTCTCTTGTTCCCAAGTGCAAAATTATATTCATCACTTCCATAGGCATCTGTATTTCCCTCTAGAGTGATTTTCTCTTGAGAAAATTGTTTTAGGAGCTCCGCATTTGCATCAACGATTTTAAACATTTCTTTAGAGAGCACAAAAGAATCAAAGGCGAAATAAATAGTTTTTAATTCATTTTCATTCAAACTCATTTTGGGTGGCTGATATTCTTCAATAACTTGTTCCTCAATATTTTCTTCTTGTGGTTTTTCTTCTGGGAGCTGAGTTACTGAAGATCCCCCCTGAATCACATCAGCCTTTTTGTCCCCACAAGCTATAAAAAAAAAGGCAAACAGTGCAAAAAAAGATAAACGCAACATAAAAGCTCCTTTTACCAATCAAAAGATTGAATTTTTACTTTAGAAATAGGAAATAGAAAGGTTTTATTATATCTCAATCTCACAATGCCCAATGCACTTTGTGTTTCGGTGTTTTTAAGAAACATAATATTTTCTCCATCTTGAGAAAAACGCGGCATTTGGTTCGCCCCATAGCTCGTCAAACGCCGTATAGCACTTCCATCAAGACCAATAAGATAAAGATTAAAAACACTTGTGCCAAACTCATTTTTTTCTTCACGACTTGAATAAACTACATATTCTCCATTTGAAGTTGTAGAAGAATTATTCCTCCCATGGAAAACAGCTTGTTCTACTCCACTTCCATCAAAATTCATCGAAAAGACATTGGGATACCCTAAACGATCAGAGATAAAAATAATTTTTTTCTTATTTTCAACAAAATTTGCACCCACATCAATTCCTGGATAATTTGTCAATCTCTTAAGACTTCTAGCCATCAAATCATAAAGATAAACATCGGCTTGAGCAATGGGAGACATACTTACAAGAATCTTCTGATAATCATCACTTACATCAGAAACAACAGCAATTCCTTGCGAACTCAAAATCTTTTCAAATTTTTTTTTCTTCAAATCATATTTCAAAATTGTAGGCTGATCTAAGTATTTTGTGAAAAAGATACTTGTCTGCTCTTTATCTGCCCACTTGGGAAAGATATTTAAACCATCATCAATAATATTCTCCTGAAAAGTCAAAGTATAATCAGCAATAACAATCGCACTCTTTGAAGGTGCTATAAGTTTAGATAAAACAATTTTTCTCTCCATCCATTCAATACTTGGAGCCCCTAAATATTGATTGATTGCATTTGCCATTTTATGAGCAAGAAAGGGGTATTCTTTTATTGGCAGCTTATAAACTCTTTGCAAAACCTTCTTTTTAGAATACACATCAAAAAGCTCCAATCCAAAACCCCCATTTTCTTGAAAAATAAAAGCGAACAAATCAATGCTCTTTGCTTGATAAAAAACATAGCTAGGATTTTCTTCTCGTTCTTTCTCTTGAGACACAACAGAAAAATTTCCACTCATTTCAAGATCTTTGATAAGAAGTTTAGAGATTTTTTGCTCCAAATCAGCATTTCCAATGTGAATCATAATTGTTGGAACTTTTTTCCCCCCTTTCACAATCTCAAACTTTGCATCAGCAGCCAGAACAACTTGCAAAATTAATAGGCAAGCAATCAAGATCTTATTCATTTTGTTCCTTTGTTTTAAATGTAACCTCTAAGACAATTTTTCCCTTAGGGTATGGGGGAAACTTTTCTTCTTTTAATGCATTCAAAAACTCACTCATATAGAGGTTATAGGCTTCATTTTTAGATAGCTTAATCATCCTGTAAGTCAAATTTCCACTTGCATCAATACTAATGCTCGCAGTAATGGCAACACTCTCATAAAAACGATTTACCCATTTTGCATACAAAATTTTTTTAATCTTGGCAAACCATTCATCATACTCTCCTTCAGAAATATCTGCCATTTCTGGAAGGCTAACTTCCAATTCTTTTTCCCACAGAGAATCAAGGGCATCTTGAATTTTTGAACTCTCTTGCTGAATCTGCAAATCATCCCTAGAATAGGAATATTTTTGTGTTCTCATTGTATTGGCCGCAAACTTTGATCGCTCATCTTCTATATTCTCTTGCCTTACTGGAGGATTTGAACTATCCACCTTTTCAAATAATTTTCTCACATCTGATCCAACTTTGGGGGAAGGCTTAATTGCAATTTTTTTTTCTTTTTTTTGCTTTTCTGCCTGAGATTGCTTGGGACTTTCAACCCTTTTGTTCTCTTGTCGCTTTGATTGCTCTAAAATCTGCTCAATTTCAACAAAATCTAAGATGGTTTTGTCCTTAAAAGTATATTGCTTCTGCATCTTAGGCAAAAGAGTAAAAAAAAGAAAGATAAGCAAACAGATTTCAAAAATAAAGGCGATTAAACCGCTCAACCAAAAACGAATATTCATATT
>CAUWEE010000142.1:0-3343 GCA_963557095.1 uncultured Helicobacter sp.
GCTATCCCCTCCACTTTTCCCTCCAGCAGCCCCTGGCATCTGCACGCTGTGAGTGGCATCAAAGATCACAGGAGCAAAGTCTCGCATAATCTTTAGTCCTCGCATATCTACAACAAGGTTGCCATAGCCAAAGCTACTTCCTCGCTCTGTGAGCCATACGCCATATTCTTGACTTTGATCAAATGATGCCTCACTTCCGCCACGCGTTTTGATAGCTTTAAGCACGCTGTGTTTCATATCCGCAGGATTCATAAATTGCCCTTTTTTGATATTGATGATTTTGTCTGTTTTTGCCACAGAGACGATAAGATCGGTTTGACGACAAAGAAAAGCGGGGATTTGAATCACATCTGCCACTTCAGCAATCTTTGCAGTTTGTGTGCTCTCGTGAATATCTGTGATGATCTTGTAGCCAAATTGTTTTTTGATACTTTTGAGCATCTCAATTCCCTCATCAAGTCCAGGACCTCGATAGCTATCTAGGCTAGTGCGATTGGCTTTGTCAAAGCTAGATTTGAAATAAAAATCAATTTTGGGATTTTGGGCTAGTGGAGCTAGCATAGAAGCAATTTTTTCTAGGATTTCATAGCTTTCAATGACGCATGGTCCGCTCATTAAGATCATTCTTTCTCCTTTAGAGTAGATTCCTTTTTGATTGCTCTAAATTGTTTGGTTTTTAGGTTGTAGTTCATAATTTCTCCTGTTTCGATAATGTAATACCAGCCAAAAAGTTTGAGCTCATTATCTTGTATTTTTTTCTTAATAAAAGGATAAGTGAGAAGATTGTTGATTTGCACCTCAATATTGATTTGCTCTGTAAGCCAAGTTCGTTTAGCTTTTGTTTTGGGAGATAGAAGATTGACTTGATCTCTGACAGGGTGCAAAAGTTCAATCCATTTTTGGAAGTGTTCGGTGTTAGAGCCAAAATTTTCATCATAGAGTGCTTGACAAGCCCCACAATTACTGTGCCCACAGACGACAATATTTTTTACTCCCAAAATCACAACAGCATATTCAATTGCTGAAGTTGTGGAGAGATAAGAATCGTTTTTAATAGTAAAAGGGGGGACAATGTTTCCGATGTTGCGCACAACAAAGAGTTCTCCAGGAAGAGTGCCTGTGATTCGGCTAGGAACGACTCTTGAATCTGCACAACCAATAAAAAGTGTATCGGGATTTTGTGCTTTTTTTAGGCTTTCATAAAGTGCTTTGTGTTCAATATAGTCTTCCTCTTTGAATTTGATTGCACCTTGTATGAGTTTATCCACGATGCTCCTTATTTGAACAAAGTTTTATCAATAAATTTTATGGAAATTATAGCAAGTAAGCTTGAAGCAAATGGGATTTTAGAGAGATGAATCCTGTGGATTCTTTTGGAAAGAAAATTTCTAAAAAATTTTTGAATGTCCGATCTTAATTCGGAATTTTTTGAAATTAAAGGAAGGTCCATGATAAAAAAAATAGTTTTTGCTTTGGTTTATTCAAGTTTAATTCTAGGCATTCTAGAAGCAGCACCACGAAAGAAGAATGAAGAATTGCCTAATTGGATTTTCCTTAATGATAGCTCTATTGGCTCTTCATGGGTTGGCATTGGGAAGACAAATTACATTACCGTAGATCTTGCCTATTCTTTTACAGTCGCAACCTATGCTTCTACTGGAGGAGTAAGACGAACCTTTGGATTTGATGTAGAAGTGCCTTTGTATGTTTCTGCTTTTGGAAATAGTAATGGCGTAACACGAGCAGAGAAAATCACTGAAGCCTTTGGATATGGTGTGGTTGTGCCATTTACTATTGGGATTGAAATCAAAAGCTTTTGGCTTAAGGGATTATTTGGTTATACATTCAATCAAATTTCAGAAGGTTTTGAATTGACAAAAAATCCAGATGATGTTGTCAAGATGAATATGCTTTATCATGGATTTACCTATGGCTTTGGTTTGGGTTGGAGATATAAAAATGTAATCAATTTAAGTCTAAAGGCGATGCTTGGGAAGCTCCAAAATAGCTCACGCAATGTAAGCGGAGCTGGTTTTGAAAATGAAATTGAGAAAAGAAGTCGGCAATATAATCTTATTCGAGTAGGGGCTTCTGCTTCTATTACATTCTAGAAATCCTAAAGATGTGTGTAAGTTAAGATTTAACTTTAGGAGCAGGTAAGAGTGAAAGAGATTGTAGAGTTTATTGTCCAATTTGTGGGGGGTTGGGGGTATCTAGGGATTTTTTTGATGATGTTTTTAGAATCAAGTTTTTTTCCTTTTCCTAGTGAAGTTGTGATGATTCCTGCAGGATATTTGGTGCATCAGGGAGAGATGAACGCGGCTTTGGCTTTTGTCTTTGGGGTAATGGGGAGCTTGTGTGGCGCTTTGTTGAACTATTGGATTGCTTTTAAAATGGGGAGAGGCTTTATTTTGCGTTATGGAAAATATGTCTTTTTTTCGGAGAAAAGTATGCAAAAAATGGAGGATTTTTTCCTTAAGCATGGGCATATTAGCACCTTTGTAGGGAGGCTTATTCCTGCAGTGAGACAATATATTTCTTTTCCTGCTGGGATTTGCAAAATGGATCTAAAAAGATTCTGCATTTTTACAAGTTTGGGTGCGGGGATTTGGGTGGGAATCTTGATGTGGATTGGTTATTCCTTGGGACTTGTCTTTGATAATTTGGATTCTAAGCATTTGTTTGGAAGTGAAGCGAGTGGGTGGATTACTTCTCAAATCCATCAATGGATTATCTATGCTTTGATTTTTTTGCTCTTACTTATTGTTGCCTATGTCTTCTTCAAAAGAGTTAAGCGTAGCAAAACCCAATAGGACGGCTTTAATTTCTCATTTGTAAGCTATTTTAGGAATTTAATGCAAACTTCCAAACACCTTGCTAAGAAGCTCTCTCATTGCCCTCTTGGCTATGAAGATAGAAACAGGGAAGAGTATTCAAAAATCTCCAATAGAGCAAAACATTATTTGACTTAAATTTACTATTTTTATAAATTTATGCTTATCCCCCCCCCCCCTAGTTATTGTATTATGCAGTTCTTAAATGAGAAAACAAAGGAATAATCGATGAAAACACAAAGCTTAATTTCAACATCATTAGCTATGATTTTGGCTGCAATGCCATCATTTGCGAAGAGCGATAATCTTGACGCTTTGAAGAGGGATGTTTGGCATCCAAATTGGACAACTCCTTCTGGAAATGGAATCTTCTATGGATCAACCAAGAGTCCATCAAGTTTACAAACTTTACAGAATTCGCAAATCGAGTTCAAATCCAGCGATACCCCCCCCCCACAGGTAATGGCTTTTATACCGTTTTTACTAAGTCGAACACAAGTTCAAGAGAT
>CAUWEE010000143.1:0-3257 GCA_963557095.1 uncultured Helicobacter sp.
AGATTAGTCTTGTATTGCAAGATCCCAATTTCTGTCAATGCTCCATCAAACTCTGCCTTTGAATTGACATCATCAATTGAGACAAGCACTATCCCATCTTTTTCTGAGATACTTTTTGCAAGCTCTTGGGTGAAAGTATGGGGATTGTAATAAACTTCTGCAATATGCTTGCCCTCTGCTTTTTTGAAAGAGAGGCTATCGATTTGTTTGCTTTGCAAATCGGCATAGAGGGCGAAAGTCCCACCACCCTCTAAGGAAGCTGCTGAAAGCTTCTTGGGAGCAATAAGCTGTCCAAAACGCTGCATTAGCAAATCCACTGTTGAATCTTGGATTTTTAGATTGCCAATCTCACTATCCTCTCTGAGCTCCAACTTTGAATGAGATAAAAGAGTGAGATGAGTATTTGTCGCCTTGAGTGTGGCATTGAGATTTGAGTTTTGCAAGCTAAGATTTGCACTTGCTCCATTTTGCGCTGTATATTTCTCAATCCTTGCTCTAGAGTTAGCAAGAGAGAGTTCAAATTTGGATTTACCGCTTAAATTAATATCCCCCTCAAAAAAGGAAGCTCCATTGCCAAGAGAGAGCTTAAAATCTGCATCATCACCAAGTTCAATATTTCCACGCAAAGCAATATTTTGCTTGGAGCGATTGCCGCTTTGATTGATTGTAATTTTTGAGTTTCCCTCTGCTTTGAAGAGATTTTGCCCCTGCGCATCAAGAGACAAATCCCCCGCAAGAGCGAGATTTGAAGCTTTTACCAAAAAGACTGCGGATCCGACTTTGCTCTGAGGCCTAAGCACGACACTTAAATCAGCATTGCTATCAAGCCCCGCTCCATTGCTCAAAGTAAAAAGCCCCAAATCTTGAGAGGTCATTTGAGCAGAATCAATATAAAAATTAATCCTACCTTTATTGAAGTTGAACTGATCATTTGCCCCACTAGCACAAAAGACTATCCCACAAGGAGCCACGCCCCCTGCCCCAGCTGCCCAATTCCCCGAAATTAAAGAAGTGATCGTCAAAGTAGCTCTAGGATTGATAAAAAAAAGGGATTTTTGCAAGACAAAATCCTTGGCTTTTTGCGCATCATAAGTAAAGTTCCCTAGAGTATCTTCATAGATCCCCCTCGCAGGGATTCCAGTCCAATCATTGATCACAAGCGCATCGCTTTGAGCAAAACAAAGGCAAAGGGCTAGAGCTAGCCTTTGCCTTCTTTTATCTCTTCCCGCTGCCTTACTTACCATACTTTCTCTCCATCTCGCGCTTGTAATTATCCTTCATTTTTTCCAAATCACGATTATGTAGCAAGACTGGTGTCCTATTGATATAGTTTTGCTGATTTGGACTTGTATCTACCCAAGTCGAACTCTCCCTAATCAGCCTCTGCCTTTTCATATACTTTGTCTCTTCTTGCACAAAATCAGTATTACGCCCCTCTTGCATTTCATAGCGATTTTGCAATTCATCAGGCTTGAGATGATGCTTTGCCTCCACTCTTTGGCGTGAGAGCTCTGCCTGATAGAGCAGCTCTCTTTGCACATCTTTTAAACTCCTATAATCCTTGCCCTTTATTTTTGCCGCCTTAGAATCCTCCTTGCCAAAGAGAAATCTCCCTCCCACACTCACTCCATAATTCAGATTTCTCTCACCCAAAAAACTCGTCTTTGCAGCCAAAACTAAGTGAAAAGATGGGCTAAGATAAAAATCTGTGCCCATTTTAAGCAAAAGGCGATAATCCCTCTCTTGCAAGCCTCTTTTTGCATAGAAAAAATCCGAATCAAAAAAAGCTCCAAAATGCACATCCCCCTTCAATCCTCCCCAAAAATTCACTCCAAAAACCCCCCCAGCTTTTACAAACAGAGGAAAATCCCTACCCAAAGTGGGGAAAATATATCCTGCACTCACATCCACCAAAGGACGAAAAAATAAATACCTTGCAAAGGGGATCTCATAGCCCAACTCAACATTGCCAAGAATCATTGACAAAAAATTCACCTCGCTCAAAAAAGCATATTTTAGAGAGGAATGCAAATAAAACCCCCCTTGATTCACAAAAGTATTATAAAGTGAGATTGCGACTAGATGAGGATTTTTGTCTTGTCCATCTATCCAAGAATACCCATATTCAAGCCCCAAACCCAAAAAATTATATGCCCCCCTTGAGGGCAAAGCATAATCATAAGCCCCCCTTACAAGTAGGGTATTCATCGCATTGGATTGACTGACATATTCTAGATCGCTCCAGACTCTATGCCTCTTCCAACGCGCCTCACCCACATCAAGAGAAAGTAGAGAAAAAAGACTTAAGCTACGCTCTTGAGCACTCAAGCACAAAGCCAAACAGAGCGCAAGAAAAATCCTCATCGTCTATAACCCCGATCCATTTCTTCTTTGATCCCCTCCAAACTGCGAGGAGTTTGGACATTTGGAGCGGAATTTGGCTCTCGTGTATAGTTCTTTTGTGGAACTAAGACCTCTTTTGGGTTGTCAATAAAGGTGGGATCACCACTAGGGGCTTTCACACTAGGCTTGACTTGCACCTTTGGAGGCGTTTGATACATCGGTGTTCCTCCAAAAGCTCTTTGCTTGATCTTCACAGGAGGGCGGTAGATTTTCTTCTTCCTAATCCCGCTGTAATTATCCAAAATCCCTTGCGTTTCATAGTTTTGCACTTCAGGGATAGTCCTGCGATCCTTGCGATACATATCAGGATCAAGCACTCCTGATTCTGGCACGACATAGGGCATCACAGGGTGAAGGCGACCAAAGTTTATTCTCACCCCACCATTGATGGTAAAGGTAGAATTAATCTGCCCAAAGAAAGAGGTATCAAGATCAAAATAGAGCCTCCAATATTGATTTAAGATAAGATTTGTGCCCATATTGATACGCCAATTGAAGTTTCCACCATGTGTAAGCGTCATCTTGTCAAGAAAATCCTCCAATCGCAAATCTCCTCCACTATTGACATCATATTCAAAGCTTGTGCCAAGATAAATATCGCCCTGAAGGAAGGGTTTATTAAACTCTCGTCCAAACATAAGCCCCGCTCTAAAATTTGCAGGGATGTTGAAGTCAAGCTGAGCATCAATCTTTTGATTAGTCCAATCCCAAAGCTCCTGCTTCGTCCCGCTCACAAAGCCAAAGGTGAATTGAAGCTCTGGTCTAAGATAGTAGAAGCTATTGGCAAAATCTGGTGTTTTTATAGGAAGAGTAAATTTCTTGCCCACTTCAATAGAGCTCAAAAAGGCATGGGT
>CAUWEE010000144.1:0-3252 GCA_963557095.1 uncultured Helicobacter sp.
TATCTTTGCTTGGGCGATGCCAGAGATTTCGGTTTATTCAAGTCCAGGTTGAGGTTGTTGTGGGCTCTGGTCAGAGCATTTGAGACAAAATGGTCTAGATGTCAAGGATGTTAAAAATATTGCTATTTGGATGAAAATAAGAAAAGAATACAAGATTCCACAAGATTTTCAGAGTTGCCATACAGGTATTGTAGATGGATATTTTTTGGAGGGGCATATTCCTGCAGATGATGTCAGAAGACTTTTGAATGAGAAACCTGCTGATGTTGTTGGATTAAGTGTGCAAGGGATGCCTATGGGGAGTCCAGGGATGGACTATGGAACTCGAAAAGAACCTTATGTTGTGTATTTTTTCAAAAAAGATGGAAGTGTTGGAGTATGGGCGAGACATTAAGCTATAGGGGTTGATCCTTTCTTCTATTTTGCTCTTACCTCTTTGAGAAGATTTGAAAGATAGCCTTTGCTTTTTTCTAAAATCTTGGCTGTTGTGCCCCCCCCCCCTAACACATTTTTCTTTTTGAGTTTTTCATAAGCATGAGTTGGAGGAAGCAGGATATCTTTTGTGTAATTTTTGGTTTTGTTTTGAGGAGTGAAAGTTTGTTTGGGGTTTGGCATACTCAAAGGAAAATATTTACTCATCGGACTTGTAGGGCAAAGAGAATAAAATTCTACTCCATATTGCTGTGAAAGGAAATTTAAGGCATCCAAATCGGCTTCTTTGCTATGCCATGAATGTGTGAGTGGGCCAGAGTATTGCATAAAAGCAGGGAGACAGGGGGTAAGTTTGAGCAAGTTCTTTTTGAGAGTATCAAAGGCATAAGATCGGCTTTCATAAAAGTCAATTCCTGCAAGATGGATCTTTTTGTATCCCATTGCTACCGCAATAGCACAGAGTAAAACACCAGATGAGGCGTGTTTATAGAAATAAAGTTCTTGAATCTTTGTGTATTCAAGGAAGGCATTGATCTTGTGTGAATAGATACCATCATAGATCCTGTGGATAAAATGATGGTTGTCAAAGTAACGAGTGAGAGAGCCAAATTCTTTTTGCTCATAATTTTGATTAGGGTAGTGCAAATCTCGTAAAAAGATAGATTGGACTTCGTATTCTTGGTTTTGATTAAGGTGGAGCATTGTATAAATTTGCTCAAATGCTGTTTGCATTGCAAAGGTTGTTGCTTTGACAACCTTTCCTAGAAAGTATTGCTCTTCAAAATAGAATTGATTACAACGGAAGACATCGAAGTCTTGAGGGATCAAAGAATAATCGATCTCTTTAAGACTTGGTCCATTTCCAGCCACTATGGCATTTTCCACGATCTTCCTTTCAAGCATATGTTCAAATTTTATCTTAAAAGACTCAATGAATTCTATAATTCGCCACAATTTAGTTTCTTGAGCTAAGTAGATATTTTATTTGAGGAAGATTATGAAAAGATTTGCTGTGATTGGTAGCCCTATTGCTCATTCGCTCTCCCCGATTATTCATAATTTTTTGTTTTCATATTTAGGGATGAAGGCGAGTTATGAAAAGATTGAGATCCCGCAAAGCCAGCTATTGCAAGAAACTTTTTTTTCTCTTGATGGAGCAAATATTACCCTTCCTTATAAGGAAGACGCATATCGATTGTGCAATAAGCTTGAGGGAATGGCGCAAGAAATTGAGGCAGTCAATACTATTGTAAGAGAAAAAGATGAGCTAGTAGGTTTTAATACTGATTCTTTGGGGTTTTGGAAATGTGTTGAGAATCTTGGAGTGAGAAATGCACTTGTTTTAGGAGCTGGAGGGAGCGCAAAGGCTATTTCTACGATTTTGCAAAAGATGGGGGTTGAGGTCTGTGTCTATGCGAGAAATGAAGCACGACATTCATTTTTTGTCCAAAAAAAAATAAAAGTTTTCACTCAGCTTGAGTCGCAATGCTATGATTTGATTGTAAATGCAACAAGTGTAGGGATGAGTGCAGATAAATTGCCAATCCAAGAAGATTTGTTAGTCTCTTTGTTGAGCAAGACAGATTGCTTGTTTGATGTGGTCTATCCCTCAAGTTCTATGGTGAAAAATATTGATGATTTTAAAAAGTTCATTTTAAATCGCCACGAAACTCAACTTTTGTCTTTTGCCAAAAGATTTCCAATCCAGAAAATTGACGGTTTGGAAATGCTATTGTTTCAAGCATTGTTTGCATTTGAGATTTTTTCCAAGCAAAACTATTCTTTTGAAGAATTGAAGGCTTTGTTTTATAATTCCTAAAACATATATAGATAGATCATATCAAGGAGCAGGGGAATGAAGATTGATGATGCTTTGCTAGAGAAGTTGCAGAAATTGGGAATGATAAGAATTGATGAAGATAAAAAAGAAGAAGTTGAAAATCAACTTTCAGAAATCTTGGGTTTTTTGGAAAATCTCTCCTCAATTGATGTTTCTGAGATTGAGTTTCAAAGTGAGCTTAAAACCCCATTAAGAGAGGATGTCCCTAGAGATTCTCAAATCCGTCAAAATGTTCTAGAAACTGCACCTTGTGCAAAGGATGGATTTTTCATCGTTCCAAAAATTATTGAGTGAAGATGAAGCTTGAGAAGATTAAAATTATTCCAGAGTGGAAAGAAGCCCTCAAAGAAGAATTTTATAAACCTTATTTTGCACAAATCAAAGCTCACTATATGGAAGCCTTGCAAAGAGGTGAAGTTATTTTGCCTAAGGGCAATTTGACTTTTGAAGCGCTTAATCGAGTCAAACCCCAAGATCTTAAAGTTGTTATTTTGGGACAAGATCCTTACCATGGGGGAGCGGAGGTTAATGGAGAGTTTATCCCTCAGGCGATGGGATTGAGCTTTAGTGTTCCAAGACTTCTGCCTCCCCCTCCGAGTTTGAAAAATATCTATCAAGAATTAAGACAATCCTTGGGGATTATTCCTCCAAGTCATGGGGATTTGTCAAAGTGGTGTGATCAGGGTGTGATGCTTCTGAATGCGATTTTATCTGTGAAACGAGGAGAGGCAAGTTCGCATTCTAATTTTGGTTGGGAGATTTTTACAGATTCGATTATTTCTTATATTTCTTTGCATTTAGAGGGCATTGTTTTTATGCTTTGGGGAAATTATGCTAAGAAAAAGGTGAGTTTAATCAATAAAGAAAAACATCGTATAATTACAGCTCCTCACCCTAGTCCATTGGCAAGAGGGTTTGTGGGAAGCAATGTTTTTAAAAGAGCAAATGAAGCTTTGCTTGAGTGGGGAAAATCACCGATT
>CAUWEE010000145.1:0-3204 GCA_963557095.1 uncultured Helicobacter sp.
TCAAGCTTTTGCTTGATAATGGGGCAGATATGTATATTACAAACAAACGAGGAGATAGTCCAGCAAGATTTATTCTTTCTAAAAAAACAATTCCTTCTGTAAGCTTTGAAAATACAGATTTAATGCTTGGGACACAATCATTTTCGCTTGGGCGAAGTATGGCAAATGTTAGTGTTGTCAATAAAAGCAATCAATTTATGAAAGTTACTCA
Organism: uncultured Helicobacter sp.; assembly: GCA_963557095.1. Taxonomy (GTDB): domain Bacteria; phylum Campylobacterota; class Campylobacteria; order Campylobacterales; family Helicobacteraceae; genus Helicobacter_G. The sequence continues at coordinate 212 of CAUWEE010000145.1, forward strand.
AATTGCATTGTATTTTAATGGTCAATTGGTCGGAGAATTGCAGGTCAATGTTAGTATCCCCCCAAAATCTAAGAATGCAAATGTAGGCACTTTGAAACTCCCATCAACAATGTATAAGAGCTTTAAGATTGATGGTAGTGGAGAGTCTGTGGTGGAGTATGGATTGGCTGTGGAATATAGTTTGGATGGGGCCTCAAAGAGCTTTGAGGAATCTAAAGAGATTAAATTAGCGCTTTGGTAAGCGTTGAGCCTTGATTGATGTTTTTGAATTGCTAAGTTCAAAAATATCACCTTCATTAATCTCTTCAAGATTGATGATCTTCTGATTTTGTGTAACTTGTGCATAGCCATTTTTGCATTTTTGTTCAGGATTGAGGTGCAAAAAGGCATTTTTAAGAATAAGCATAGAATCTTCAAATTGTTTGAGTGGAGAGATGGAAGTAAAAACAGAGCTTGTGTGCTTTAAGATTTGCTCCTTTGAGTGCAATAAATTTTTGAGTTTGAGATTAAGCATTTGTTTAATTTGCCTACATTCTTGTTCTTGGGCTAAGAGTTTGTAGGCATAGTTAGCAAGCCTGTATTGCTCTTGGAAAGATTGGAGAATGAGGTTTTTGCGAGAAAGAATTTTCTCAAAAGAAGAATTAAGATTTTCCTTAAGATCGTCGAGGTAATAGAGCCATTGAGTTTGGTCTGGAAGTAAAATTTCCATTGCTCCACTTGGGGTTGGCGCTCTAAGATCGGCTATAAAATCACTAATGAGCACATCACTTTCATGTCCAATTGCTGAAATAATAGGAGTTTGTGCTTTGAAAATAGCATCAGCAACAATTTCTTCATTAAATGCCCACAAATCTTCTTGGCTACCCCCACCACGAGCCAAAATAATGACATCAAATCCTAGAGAATCTGCATAAGTAATATTTTGAGAAATACTATATTTTGCATTTTCGCCTTGCACCAGAGTATTGATGATGAAAAAATGCGCAAGATTCCAACGCATTTTGGCGATTTTGAGCATATCTTGTAGAGCAGCTCCTGTGTTAGAGGTTAGTAGAGCAATTCTTTTGGGAAATTTGGGGATTGGTTTTTTCTTGGAAAAATAACCCTTGTTTTCTAGTTTTTTCTTGAGTTCCTCATAGGCAATGGCTAGATTGCCAATTTTAGAAGAAAGAATGCTTTTGCAAAGAATTTGATAATTTCCTCTAGGAGGATAAACGCTTAAGCCTCCAATAACTTCAACCTTTAATCCTTCTTGAAGTTTAAACTTTAGATTTTGTGCGTTACCCCTAAAAAGCACACAGGAAATAGAACTTTGGGCATCTTTTAGGCTAAAGTAAATATGGCCACTTGAATGGAGAGTGAGGTTGCTGATTTCTCCTTCAACAAAGACAGAAAGAAAGGTCTCTTCTAAAATAGATTTGATTTGGGTATTGAGTTCAAATACACTGAGGGCCTTTTGCATAAAGCTTTCCTTTTCCCATAGGTTTAAATTATCCTTTTATTGCTCAAAGTATTTGTCTAGCAAGAAATTGAGGTTATTTTGTAAGGGCAGTTCAAAGGTGGCGATATGAGACTTTATCTTTTGCATATAATTTTTGAGTTCTTTTTTTGTCTCATCAAGTCCTAAAAGATTGACATAGCTGTTTTTACTCAAATCGTGTTGAGTTGGCTTACCCGCTTCTTCTTGTGTATAGGTTGCATCAATGAGATCATCGCGGACTTGAAAAAATATGCCCAAAAGCATTCCTAAATCCCAAAGAGAATCGAGTTTGTCTTGAGGAAGATTGGCGATGATGCCTCCCATTTGAAGACTTGTAGCGATAAGTTTGCCTGTCTTGAGCATATGAATCTTTTGTAGTTTTTCAAGTTCTAGCTGATGTTTCTCAAAATAGCAATCCAGAGCCTCCCCGACAATCATTCGCGTGGCATTAAGAGCCAGAGTTGAAACAAGGGTATTTTTGGTCTGTGCGTTGAGTTTGGCTTGGCTAAGAAGGAAAAAAGCATAACTATTAAGAAAATCTCCACTTAAAATCGCTGTAACTTCTTCATATTTTGTGTGCAGCGTTGGATGATTTCGACGCAGGGCTGCATTATCAATGCTAGGTAGATCATCGTGGATGAGTGAAAAGGTATGCAAGATTTCCATAGATAGTGCGGGCAAAAAAGAGTTTGGAAGAAGTGTTTGAGCATAAGCATCTACAACACAAAAAATCAAAGCAGGGCGGAATCTTTTTCCTCCATTTTGCACCATCTCCCACACAGCTTTTTGAAAATGAGGATGAAAACTCTGGGCTTGTGGGATGTGGGATTGGAGAAAGTTTTCAAAGTCCAAAAGGATCGTATCGATCTTTGATGTATTCATTTTGTAATCCATTGAGAAGATTGATAGTAAATTGAAAGCCCCCCCTTGAAATAAGGATATCAAGCTTTCCGAGACTAACGGCTTGGGTAAGTAGATAGCGTATTCTTGCTGCAATTTCTTGAGAAGACTTGCGATCATAGTCAAAAATTTTTTGTCCATTGATCCACAGAATGACATCTCCTTTGAGTAAGCCTTGCTGGAGATTTTGCTTGCTTAAATCTATATCAGTGATTTCTAGGCGATCATTGAGTTCAATTCCAATGCGTTCAAAAAAGAGATCAGGGATCAAAAAGCCGCCATAGCGTTTTTGCACCTTAAGATCAAAGCTTAATTCTTGTGTTTTTTTATCAATGGTTCGTCTGATTTGAACCTGAACAGGGGAATTTTCTTCAAGATTGCTTACAAGCCATTCAAAGTCATAGTAATCTTTGATTGGTTTTTGGTTGATAGAAATGATTTCGTCATCTTTGAGGAAAGGATTATTGGGAAAAAAGGGATCAACATATTCAACTCTGAGTGTCTTTTGTTTGGAATCTTCTGCATAGATTCGAACCCCTATATCACCATAATAAGGGCTTTCTTGATCTAAAAAGCGAATGAGGTATTTGCTATCAATAAAACGATCTTCCTG
>CAUWEE010000146.1:0-3187 GCA_963557095.1 uncultured Helicobacter sp.
TTTACTTTGCCCAATGTATAAAATCGCAAGTTTTGAAATCACTGATCTGACACTAATCTCTGAAGTTGCCAAAACAAAAAAACCTATTATTCTCTCAAGTGGTGTGGGAACAGATGAGGAAATCAGTGAAGCAATTGAAGTATGCAAAAGTGTTGGGAATCTTGATATTACCCTGCTTAAATGCACCTCTAGCTATCCTGCAAGATTTGAAGATGCTAATCTCTTAGCAATGCAAAATTTTGCAAAAAAATGGGGGGTAAAATTTGGCTTATCTGATCACAGTGCAGGTTCTTTGCTTCCTGTGATGGCAACCACTTTGGGGGCAAGCATGATTGAGAAGCATTTTATTTTGGATCGCTCTCTTGGAGGAGCAGATAGTGCTTTTAGCCTTAACGCATTAGAGTTTGAGGAAATGATTAAAAATGTGCATTTAAGCCACTATGCCCTTGGGGATGAAAATTTTCAAAATCACAGTAACGATCCCAAAAGAAAATTTTCTCGCAGTATTTTTATACAAAGCCCAATTAAAAAGGGGGAGGTTTTTCAAAGCAAGCATCTCACAATCAAACGCCCAAATGCAGGACTGCACCCACAAAGACTTAAGGATGTTTTGGGGAAAAAGGCAAAGCGTGATCTTGAATTTGCAGATGCCTTGCAGGAAGAAGATTTCGAATAAGCTCAAGCCTTTTGGCATTTCTCACATTTAACAAATAAACGCATATCATGGCTCATAAGTTTTGCATTAAATTTCTTAGCAATTTCAAGTTGCAAGCGTTCAATCTCCTCATCAACAAACTCTGTAATCTCCCCACACTCCAAGCAGATAATATGATCATGATGAAATTTAGAAGCAATTTCATAGTGTTTCCCCCCCTGATTGGTTTTGAGCCCTGAGATAAAATCGTTTTGCTCCAGAAAAGACAAAAGACGATAGACAGAAGAGAGACTTGCGCTCTTATCCGTAAGTCTGATTTGTTGAGCGATTTCTTCTGGGCTCAAATGCGTTCCGCTTTTATACAAAACAACAAGTATCTCTTCTCGTTGTTTAGAATTTTTTAAGCCACACTCTCTAATCTTTTTGCGCAACCTCTCAAGAATTGCTTCTAATGTTTCAAGTCTCTCCATAACCTGCCTCCATTTTATCTCACAAAATTCTAAGCGGAGATTTTATCAAAGTCAAATAAAATATCATTCTTTTTGAGAAAGCAACCACAATTTAAGAGAAGGAAAAGGTATATGCCCTACTCCAAAGAACTTTCAATTCTAACAAAGACCCAACTTCTTAGAGAGAGAAAAATCTATCCTCAATCACTCTTTGATTATGCTTCTAATGACTATCTAGGACTTGGCTCGCTCAGTTTTTTATTAGACAATGCCATCACCTATCTCAAAGAGTTTCCCACGCACTCCCCCGCTTCATCCATGGCAATCAATGGCTATCATCAGATTCATAAAAACTTTGAGAATTTACTTATCTCATATTTTGCCTTTGAATCTTGCACTCTCTTTGGGAGTGGGTTTTTGGCAAATCTTGCCTTGTTTGATACTTTGGTTCGAAAAAATGATGTGATTTTTATCGATGAGCTATATCACGCGAGTGGGCAATATCCTGCCAAGATTTTAGGCAAGCAAGCTATTTTTTTTAAACACAATGATCCCCTAGATCTGATTGACAAAATACGCAAAACTTCAACAAAAGGGAGGATCTTAATTGCTATTGAAGGAGTTTATTCAATGGATGGTGATATTGCAAAAATTGATTTTGCCCATATTGCTCAACAAAAAAATGCTCTACTTATTGTTGATGAAGCACATAGTAGCGGCACAATTGGCAAAAATCTCAAGGGATATTTTGATTACCACAATCTTCCTATCTTGCCCAATTACATTAAAATGGGAACCTTGAGTAAGGCTTATGGAAGCTATGGAGCTTATGTCTTGGGGCAAAAAAATATTATTAACTTTTTATTCTCCAAAGCTAAAAGCTCTATCTATACAACTGCTCCAAGTCTTCTTGACATTGCTCTAGCTCATCAAAATCTCCTTTATGTCCAACAACACACAAAAAAACTTGCCGCCAAACTCAAAACTTTGAGGAAAATCTTCACTCCAACTCCAGAAAGCCAAATCCTAATCCTTCCCTTTGAGAAACAAGAATCCATGCTTAAAGCCTCAAACCATCTTTTGAAAAATAATTTTCTCATAGGCTCTATACGCAAACCCACTTCCAATACTCCAAGATTACGCATCAGTCTCAATCTTAAAAACTCAAAGACCCAAACCCAAAAATTATGTAAAATTCTGCAAGATATTCTAGGATAGCAATGTTTAAAAAAATAAAAATAACCTTTCTAGTTTTTCTTGTTCTATCTCTACTCATTCTATCTGCTTTTGTCATACGACTTTATTTTCAACTTCAAGATAATCTTAGGCAAATCATAGACTATCAACCCGAACTTGCAACGCAAATTTTTGATCGCAAAGATCGTCTAATTGCTAATGTATTCGATAAAGAACTACGATTTTATGCTACCTTTGATGAGATTCCACCCCGAATGATTGAGGCTCTATTGGCCGTTGAAGACACATTATTTTTTGAACATAATGGGATCAATTTTGATGCCATTGCAAGAGCAATGATCAAAAACTTCATCGCAGGAAAATATCTTGAAGGAGGAAGCACCCTTACTCAACAACTTGTCAAGAATGTAGCTCTAAGTCGGGACAAAACTTTGGTGCGAAAACTCAAAGAAGCAATTCTTGCTTTTGCTGTTGAGCGACAACTCTCCAAAGAGCAAATTTTAGAGCGCTATCTTAATGAAACTTTCTTTGGGCATGGTTATTATGGAGTAAAAGTCGCTGCACAAGGATATTTCAAAAAATCTCTCAAGGACTTAAGCCTCAAAGAAATTGCAATCCTTGTAGGACTTCCAAGAGCTCCAAGCTTTTATGATCCTACACGCAATCTCGAATTTTCACTCTCAAGAGCAAATGGAATCTTAGAGAGAATGAAAACTCTAGGATGGATTTCTGAAAAAGACTATCTTCTTAGCGTTTCAGAGATTCCAGAGGTTTATTCTCAAAGCCTTACACAAAATAAGGCTCCCTATGTCGTCGATGAGACATTAAGACAGCTTTCCCATATTGCTGATCTCAAAAGCGGGGGTTACATTATCAAACTCAACAT
>CAUWEE010000147.1:0-3110 GCA_963557095.1 uncultured Helicobacter sp.
AGCACAAAACAAAATCCAAGAAAAGGACGCCCAAGTGGAAGAACGATCTTTATTGCCCCAATATTTTTCAAAGAAATTAAGCAATGGTATAGAAGTTTATGTAATTCCCATCCGCAATGGAAGCGGTGTAATTGAGACAAATGTATTTTATAAAGTAGGAAGCCGAAATGAAATCATGGGTAAAAGTGGGATTGCCCATATGCTTGAGCACTTGAATTTCAAATCAACAAAAAATCTCAAAGCAGGTGAGTTTGATGAGATTGTGAAGAAATTTGGAGGATTAACCAATGCTTCTACAAGCTTTGACTACACTCGTTATTTTATTAAATCAAGCGCACAGAATTTAGATACATCTTTAGAGCTTTTTGCAGAGCTTTTACAGAATCTAAAACTTGATGAGATGGAATTTCAACCCGAGCGCGATGTTGTCGCTGAAGAGAGACGCTGGAGAACAGATAATTCCCCAATTGGTTATCTTTACTTTAGATTGTTTAATACGGCTTATGTTTATCATCCTTATCATTGGACACCTATTGGTTTTATGGATGATATTAAAAATTGGAAGATTGAAGACATTCGAGCTTTTCACAAAACTTTTTATCAACCCAAGAATGCAATTATCGTCGTTGCTGGAGATATAGAATCTGAGCTTGTTTTTCAAAAAGCTCAAGAACATTTTGAAGCCATTCCCAATACAGAGATCAAAATCCCTGAAGTGTATATGGTTGAGCCAAAGCAGGATGGAGCAAGGCATATTGAGATCCACAAAGATTCTCAAATCCAATACTATGCTTTAGCCTATAAGATCCCTAATTTTAAGCACAACGATCAAGTTGCTCTAGATGTTTTGGGGGGACTTTTGGGTGAGGGGAAAAGCAGTCTTCTTTATGCGGAGCTTGTGGATAAGAAGCGTATTGCTTCTGAAGTATATGCTTATCCTATGGACCTAAGAGATGAGGGAATCTTTTTGATTATTGTTGCGGGTAATAAAGACACCAAGGCCGAACAAATCCAAATAGAGGTGCAGAAGATTCTTGATGATCTTAAGCAGGGGAAAGTTTCCCAAGCAGATGTTGATAAGGTGATTTTAAATGCTAGAGCAAGTTTTATTTATCGTTTAGAAGATGCTTCAAGCACGGCTTCTTTGTTTGGAGAATATCTTGCAAAAGGAGATTTGACTCCACTTCTAAACTATGAAAAAAAGCTGAAGTCTCTCAAGCTTGAAGATTTGGTTGAGGTTGCAAAGAAATATTTTGTTTCTTCTCAATCTACTTCGGCTTTTTTGAGGAGATAGCGTGGTTTTTGGAGCAATGAGCGCTTTAATCACACCATTTAAGAATGGGAAGATTGATGATGTTTCTTATGAGAAAATCATTCAAAGGCAAGCAAGATTAGGTATGGATGCTTGTGTTCCTGTGGGCACAACAGGAGAGTCGGCCACTCTTAGCCATAGAGAGCATATGGAATGTATTGAAATTGCAGTAAGTGTATGCAAGAGCAATTCTATGAAGGTTTTGGCTGGGGCTGGGAGCAATTCTACTCAAGAGGCAATTGAGCTTGCTCAATTTGCACAAAAGAGCGGAGCGGATGCAATTTTATGTGTCGCGCCTTATTACAATAAGCCTACTCAAGAGGGTTTATTTCGACATTATGAAGCTGTTGCAAAAGCCGTTGAGATTCCTTTGATGTTGTATAATGTGCCAAGTAGAACTGGAGTGAATATCGATGTTTCTACGGCATTGAGATTGTTTGCAGAAGTTAAAAATGTTTATGGAATAAAAGAAGCGACAGGCAATATTGAGCGAGTTATAGCTCTACATTCTTCTTGTCCTACAGCCGTGATTGCAAGTGGAGATGATGCCATTAATTACTCCATCTTAGCAAGTGGTGGAAATTCAGTCATTTCTGTGACAGGCAACCTTTTGCCAGATAAAATCGCAAGGCTTGTGCATTGTGTTGCCCAAAATGACTTTCTTCAAGCAAGGCAAATTAATGAAGAACTTTATGCAATCAATAGAGTTTTGTTTTGTGAAACTAATCCTGTGCCGATCAAAACCGCGATGTATCTTTCTGGTTTGATTAAAAATCTGGAGTTTCGCTTGCCTCTTGTGCAATTGACAAAAGAAAATCTGATTTTGCTTGAGAAAACTTTAGAAGAATATGAGGTGTTAGAATGAAAAATAAAACTTTGGTTATTAGTGGTGCGACAAGAGGAATAGGAAAAGCAATCTTGTATCGTTTTGCTCAAGAGGGGGTTAATGTCGCCTTTACTTATAATAAAAATGAAGAAGAGGCTCAAAAAATTGCTCAAGATGTGGAAAGTAAATTTGGTATCAAGGCATGCTACTATCCTTTAAATGTGCTTGAGCCTGAGCAGTATGTGCCTTTGTTTGAACAAATCGATAAAGATTTTGATCGTGTAGATTTTTTTGTAAGCAATGCTATTATTTATGGGCGAAGCGTGGTGGGTGGCTTTGCTCCTTTTATGCGTCTTAAACCCAAGGGTTTGAATAATATTTATACTGCCACGGTTTTGGCCTTTGTCGTTGGAGCTCAAGAAGCAGCAAAGCGAATGAAAAATGTGGGTGGAGGAGCTATCGTATCCCTAAGTTCCACAGGAAATCTAGTTTATATGCCAAACTATGCAGGGCATGGTAATAGCAAAAATGCAGTAGAGACGATGGTCAAATATGCTGCTGCTGAATTGGGAGAGTTTGGTATCAGGGTGAATGCTGTTAGCGGCGGGCCAATCGATACGGATGCACTCCGAGCTTTTCCTGATTATGCTGAAGTCAAAGCCAAAGTTGAGGAGCAATCTCCACTTAAAAGAATGGGGAATCCCAAGGATCTAGCAGGAGCTTGTTATTTCCTGTGCGATGAAAGTCAAAGCGCTTGGCTTACGGGGCAAACTATCGTAATTGATGGGGGAACAACATTTAAATAATAAGATGAAAAATATTCCCAATATTCTAACTGTCCTTCGAATATTTTCCGCCATCTTTGTGATGGCAATTATTCTTTATGCAGATATGAGCAGCGGCTTTGTGAGATTTGTAGCCTGTGGTATTTTTTTCCTTGCTTCAATTACGGATTTTTTTGATGGTTTCATT
>CAUWEE010000148.1:0-3107 GCA_963557095.1 uncultured Helicobacter sp.
TACAACATTGATAAGAAGTGTGACAATAAAAAGAGCTAAGCCTAGAGAAAAGGCGCTTAAAGCCAATGAGCTATCAAAGGCTTGATCTCCTTGTAGAGCTTGTACGATATGCACAGTTACTGTAGTCATATCTTCTAAGAAATTTAGTGTGATATTTGGACGCAATGAGGCAGCCATAATCACAATCATAGTTTCTCCCAAAGCTCTTGAAAGTCCCAAAAGACAGGAGGCAATAATCCCGCTCATACTTTCAGGCAGGATTACAGCAAAGACCACTTCTTTTTTTGTCATTCCTAGAGCATAAGCACCATTTACCCTCTTGGTGCTTACTGATTCGATGCAATCTTGTGAGAGTGAAGCAATGATTGGCACGATCATAATTCCCATAATAAATCCTGCTCCCAATGCACTCTCATAGCTTGCAGAGAGATTGAAAAAGTCAAATAAGCCAACCAAAAGTGGAGCGATCACGATGACAGCAAAAAAGCCAAAAACCACCGTGGGAATCCCTGCAATGATCTCCAAAACGGGCTTAAAAAAATCCTTTGATTTTTTGCCTGCAAAAACACCCAAATAAATCGCACACATAATCCCCAAAGGAATAGCAGTAAGCATGGCAATCAAAGAGATATAAAAAGTCCCCCAAAATAGAGGCAATGCCCCAAACACACCATGCCCTACGCTTCCATCAGCTTTGACAAAGGCACTCTCAGCTGCCCATAGAGAAAAGGAAGGTAAAAAGACTTTCTTTTTGGAAAAATTTAATGGATTCGATGGCGATTGTGAGCATAATCGCAAGGCTAATAGCAATGCTGATACATGCGCACAAAAAGAGGGAAAAACGGATGATCTTCTCTTGCATCAGAAAACTTTTCCTTCTTTGACAAGCTTGTCTGTGATGGGCTTTGGATTTTGTAGCATTTTTTGAGTCTGCTTAAGAGTTTCTTTTGAGAGTGGGACTAGTCCGATTTTGGAGAGTTCTCCATCGCTTGAAGAGAGATCATTGCTCATAAAGATTTTTGCAAAATCTAGAGCTTCTTTGCTTTTTGCATTGAGATAGATGAAGAGCGAGCGAGCGAGTTTGTATTTGCCATTGGCGATGTTGGCTTCATTTGCTGCTACAGAATCAATGCTAAGTGCATCGATTTTGTCTTGGTTGTTGGAGAGGAAGCTATATCCAAAAAGTCCAAAGGCATCTTTATCTGCATTGAGTTTAGTGACGATGAGATTGTCATTTTCTCCACTTGGGATGTAGGCGCTATCTTGGCGGATGCTTTTGTATTTCCCAGCTTGTTTGCCATATTCTTTGAAGCCTTTTGAGATGTGGCTTAGAATCAGCTCTTCGATAGTGTCGCGTGTCCCAGAGCTTGAGGGGGGACCATAGATTGTGATTTTGCGTTTAGGTAGGGAGGGATCGATCTCATTCCATTGTTTGTAAGGATTGGGGATGAGCTTGCCATTTTGGGGGATTTCTTTGGCAAGGGCTAGGAAGAGTTGCTTGAGTGTGATATTGAGGGGAGGGTTGATTTTGTTTTGGGCTAGAACGATGCCATCATAGCCGATCATTACGCCGATGATGGATGAGACTCCATTTTTTTGGCAAGTTTCAAATTCACTTGTTTTAATGGCTCTTGAGGCATTAGCGATTGCAACCTTGTCTTCACAAAAGATTTTAAATCCCCCTCCAGTTCCAACACTCTCTACAATTGGAGTTCTAGTCTTTTTGATCATTGCATATTCTTCAGCAACAAAGGCACTGAAGGGATAGACCGTTGAAGATCCAGCAATTTTGAGTTCTGTTGCACTGAGGATGAAAGATCCTAAAAATCCTGTTGCAAGAATGGCGCGATAAAATACTTTCATTTTGTCTCCTTGAATTAAAGTGATGAGAATTTAGAGAGACTTGGAAACTTCTTGGAAACATTTGGATTTTGGTTATAGTTTCTTTATGTTAAGTGTTGTTTTGATTGAAGATGAAAAAGATTTAAATGAGCTTATTTGCCTAGCTTTGCGTGCAGAGGGGATGAGCGTGAAGAGCTTTTTGGATATGCCAGATCTAGCAGAGATTTTGGATGATGAGAGGATTGATGCTTTGATTGTGGATCGCAATCTTCCTAGTGGGGATAGTATCAAAGCCATTGCCAAAATGCGTAAAGAGGGCTATGAAGAGCCTGTGATTTTTTTGACGGCCAAAGTCAAGCAAGAAGAGGTTTTTGAGGGGTTTGAGAGGGGCTGTGATGATTATATTTGCAAACCTTTTGAGATGCGAGAGTTGCTCTTGCGTCTTAAGGCATTGACACGCAGGAAGCTTAGAAATTGCATCCAATATAAGGATTTTGTTTTGTTTTTGGATAGGAGAGAGTGTTCTTATCGTGGGGAGAAGATCGTGCTAAGTAGCTTGGAGTTTGAGTTGCTTAGGTGTTTTTTGGAGAATAAAAATGAGCTTTTAAGTCGGCAGTTTTTGAGTGAAAATGTGTGGAAAAATGACACAACAAGCGATAAGAGTATCAATATCGCTATCAAACGCTTAAGGGAAAAATTCCCTTTATTTCGAGATCATATCCACTCAATTCGCGGTGTGGGCTATCAGTTTTGCTAAGCATAAGACACCTTTTTGTGGGGATTTTTTTGGGCTTGGCATTGCTTTTTGTTGGCTTGAGTTTTGTGTGGAGTTTTTGGGAGCAAAAACAGCGAGCTTTGCTAGAAGCAAAAGAGCGGATAGCGCTTGTGGATTCTATCTTGCGTTGGGGGGTTTTGGAAACTTTGGATGCAGAGAACATCGCAGAGTTTTCTCAAAAAATGGGAGTTTGGCTTGTTGTTGGGGATCTAAGTTCTCTTCCTGCTTCTTGGGATGAGACTTCAGCACATCTTTTGGAGGATTTTGAGCTAGGGGGCAAAAGCTATCAAATCATCGCTCCTATTTCTTGGCATTTTGAGACACAACAGAGCTTTTTGCTTACTCTTTTTGTTTTTTGTCTTTTGCTTGTTTTGTGGCTTAGCGCCCTTGCTTTGGAATCAAAGATTCGAGAGTTTTTCTTTTGGCTTAAGGATGAGGGGAGGGAGAGTTCTAGTGTTTTTTGTGAGATTGAGATTTTGCGTCAATGGTT
>CAUWEE010000149.1:0-3074 GCA_963557095.1 uncultured Helicobacter sp.
TTAAGATCTTGGAAGCCTGCTCCATTGGCTCAAGACTCAAACCACTTTCCCATTGGGTTCCCTGAAGTGCTGCTACCATCGCTTGAGTGCTTGGATGTGATGTGCCTCCACTTAGAGCACTATTGCTTAAATCTAAAATGTCTACCCCTGCCTCAAGCGCCTTAAGATGTGTCCCGAAGGCAAAACCTGTTGTGCTATGCACATGAAGAGCGATAGGCACATCAAGCTCATCTTTTAATGCTCTTACCAAATCAAATGCCACAAATGGAGTAAGCAAGCCCGCCATATCTTTAATCGCGATACTCTGGCAACCCATTGTCACAAGTTCTTTTGCATAAGAGATAAAAAAACTCATCTTATGCGCAGGTGAAGTCGTATAGCAGATTGCTCCTTGTGCATGTTTTCCATTCTTCAAAATCTCTTCAATACTCACTTTGAGATTTTTAGAATCATTAAGCGCATCAAAGACTCGAAAAATATCAATTCCCCCCTCGCTACTCAAGCGCACAAACTCTCTAACAACATCAGATGCATAATGTCGGTAACCCACAAGATTCTGCCCTCGCAAAAGCATCTGCAGTGGCGTTGTTTTAAAGATCTCTTTAAAAGCATAAAGCCGCTCAAAAGGATCTTCATTTAAATATCTTAAGCAAGCATCATAAGTTGCCCCACCCCACACCTCTACACTATGAAAACCAACAGCTTCAAAAACCTTGGCCACTTCAAGCATATCTTGCGTTTTTACACGCGTTGCAAGAAGGGATTGGATTCCATCTCGCAGTGAATTTTCCGTGATTTTTATCTTTTTCATTTTACATTCCTTAAGCTTCCCAAAACTTCAATTTTATCAAAGCTCGACGCATTCCACGCCTGTCTTTAAAGCCTAAAAACAAATTTTGTCTGACTCAAGGTCTCTTTGCATTCAAGAAGTTTCAGCCCAAGATTTTCTAATCTCTCTTCAATCTTATAAAGCCCATGATTTTTTGCAATCTCTCTTAATACAATCCCGCGATAATACTTGGCGTAATGACTTACGCGCTTGCCGTTTTTTAAAAATTCAAAACTAAAATAATGCGATTTGATTGCATAGAGCTTTTGATAAAACTCGGCTCTCAAATCAATGATGCACTCCTCTTGCAGCAAAAGATCAATTTTGTCCTGCAAAGAAGCATATAAGTCCTTTGTCTTAAAATCTCCAAATCCCTCACCCTGCTTAAGCTTATAAAATGGCAAATTTTCTCCCGCAGAAACCACGCCAAAGAGATTGCTAAAAATCAAAACAGAATCTAAGATAAATTCTTTTTCTCTAGCCTCAAGACTTGCAAAATCTAATGCCTCATAAGCCACTCCACAATAACATTCAATCGCGGGAATCACGCAAGATTGAGAGGAGATAAGACGCATTTTTTCTACATCTTCAATTTTTTTGTATCCCCATATTTTTTGAAGCTCTTGAGTGCCTGCATTTTGCAAAAAGTTCAAATACTTTTTGTAATTGTTCTCAATTCCAGGAGAAAGAGGAGCCTGATTATAGAGGAAATTTTTGTTCTCGCTTGGAGAAAACAGAATCTTCATTTTCCACCAAAGCAGGAAATAGAATAATCATAAAATCGATAAGGAAAGTCATTAATCGTTTGAGTATAAGAAATTTTTCCTCCTATGGGAATAGAACGCTTGATTGGGTATTCATAGCTTTTGATAGGCTTAAGCTTATTGAGCAAAATCGCCCTATAATCTTTACCCTCTCGCAAAATTTTAAGCACAAAAAAACACTGCTTAATCTCTGCTTTTCCTAGATTGCTAATCGTAGCATCGATAAAAAAAGTTGGGCTATACTCTAAACGCTTTGCCATCTTGTAATCCACTTCAATTTTATAAAGAAGATTCTGATTGACATAAAACAATCCCACAGGACTCCCAAGTAAAAGCAAAAAAGCAAAAAACTTAAGAATCTGCGGAACAAAAAATCTCACATTGGCAGAAAGACAAGCCAAAAAATAAAGCAAAACAAAAACAAGGAAAGAAGCACTAAAAATTAAAAAATCAAAAAGCCCAAAGAGAGAGAAAGTCTCTACAATCACTCTCCTTGCTAAATCAATCCAATGATTGAGCATCTCGACCATTTCTATCTTGTCACACTTGTAGCTTTTTGTCTGCTTTTAGAATCCACCCAAATATTTGGCACAGAACCTCCAGGGGTGAGGAAGATTTGAGCATCTTTATTGACCTTAAGCGCTTCATTAAACTTGCCTTGCATTTCGATTTGACGCAATTCCAAAAGCTTGACAGTGAGACTATCAGCAATAGTTTTGTTTGCCTTGCTTTGCGCATTGGCTTCGATCAAAATTGCATCTGCTATCCCTTGAGCCTTGACACGATTAGCCTCTGCCTCACCACGAGCAAGTGCAGCGACTTTTTCAGCCTCCTGCTTAGCTCTCTCTACTTCATATCTCACACGCTCTGATTCTTGTCTTGCAATCTGCACTTTTTCAATCTGCTCCTTGATGTTATCAGGAAGAACAATTTCACGCAATTGGATGGAATCGAGCTTAACTGGAGAATTGGAGAGTTTTGAAATCTCTTCTGCAATATTGCTGCTAATAAGTTGAGCAATCTCATTTCTCTTGATAGGAAGCTCCTCTGCTGGATAACGACCTACAACACTCCGCACGACATCACGCACTACAGGATTGATAATCTTTTGCTCCCAAGAAAGTCCATAAGTAGCAATCGTTTGAGGCACCTTGTCAGGATTGAGTGAATATTGCACAGTTAGCTCAATACTTACTGATAATCCTCTTGCGTCCATAACAGAAATAGCATCATTTCTAAAAATCCCTTGATTCTTTCCCATCACTCCCATATCCTCAGTGCGCGAGAAATTGATAATCCTTACACGCGTATCCACAACAATCACATTTTGCAAGATGGGGACAAAAAAATGAAATCCAGGCTGAAGTGGCACATTATCATATTTCCCCGCTGTCACTTTGATGCCCACTTCTCCAGAACTGATTACAACAAATGGACGCATTAAAACAAAAAACAAAACAAGTAGCACTCCAAGGACTAAG
>CAUWEE010000150.1:0-3066 GCA_963557095.1 uncultured Helicobacter sp.
GTTATTGCAATGCGATAGTTCTTTTTGCTTGCTGGACTTAGACCACTTCCTTGAATTGTTAGAAAATCTACAAGTGCCTCCTCATCAATCTCTTTCATACTCTTGCAACCAAGATTAATGAGATAGTCATAAAGACGCGATAAGGGATTGGCATAAGTGGCAATACCAATTAGTCCAATATTTCTAGCATTTTTGCAAAGAGTCTCAAGTTCTGCTGGAGTGGGAAGATTTTTTTGAAGTTTGGCAATGATGAGCGCAAGCTTATCCTTGTCTTGGACATTTTTATTAGAAAGAGTTGTGAGCTTGTAACGAATAAAACGCACAAGCCAAAATAATAAAGAATCTTGAAAACTTACTTTGCAATCAAGAGGGAAACGCATCTGGAAACTCCAATAAACATAGAAATTTATGCAATTATAAGTGGAAAAATGCGCGTTATAATTACGGTTTTTCTTCAAAAAAAGGTTTACATCAATGCTTTTACATTTTCTTAAACATCCTCAAAAAACAGGAGCAATCTGCTCAAGTTCCCAGAAACTTGCCCAAATGATGCTTCAAGATATTAAGCTATCACAAGCAAAAAATATTGCAGAGATTGGTCCTGGGTTGGGTGTTTTTACGCGGGAAATCTTAAGGAGAAAGTCAAGTCAGGCTTCTTTTTTCGCTCTTGAAATCAATTCTAATTTAGTCAAAAAGCTTCAGCACAAATTTCCAGAGATTAAGATTTATCACAAAGGAGCAGAAAATATTTTAGAAGTTATGCAAGAAGAGGGGATTGTGTCTCTTGATGCGATTATCTCTGGCTTACCTTGGAGTATTTTTAATCAAAAACAGCAAGATCTTTTGTTGGAACAGATTTATCAATCTTTAAGTAACAATGGATGTTTTTCGACTTTTGCCTATATTCTCCCAACACCTCAGGCCAAAAAATTTAGAAAAAAACTTTTTGAACGCTTTGAAAGTGTCAAGGTTTCAAAAATCGTGTGGAAAAATTTCCCTCCAGCTGTCGTTTATTATTGCTGGAAATAAAATCGCATACAGACAAAACTAAACTAAATCGAAACCCAAAACCAAACTAAACCGACTAAACCGGATACTGCCTAACTGCTGCATACTGCCTAACTGCTGCATACTGCCTAACTGCTGCTGTTTTTGCTTTAATTTTATATTTTAGTTATGAAAACAATAATTTTCAAACCTAACTAAAATTCCATAATTCCATCTATTCATCTTGTCAAATTTTCTCTTCTGTTATTTCTGTAGTATTTTTGACTTCCAAGCAACTTCTTACTTCTTCTTGGTTGCTAAAAAAAAATAAATTTTATAAGATGTCAAAGAGACAATAAAAAGGAGTAAGAGATGAAAAAAATCAAAGTTGAGTTTTTGGGACCAATTGGAATCGAGGCTCAATATTTTGAGCTTTCAAATTTGATTGATTTAAAACAGCAGCTACAAAAGATTGAAGCGCTAAAAGAATGGCTTCCCTTAAGTGCTATTGCAATCAATGATCAAATTATTGAGGATTTGAACTACAGCTTTAAAGATGGAGATAAAGTTGCTTTGCTTCCCCCAGTGTGTGGGGGTTAAGCTTAGCAAATTGAGGTCTTAAAGGATGACTTTCCTTTAAGTGCTATTTTGCAATCCTCCTTGCCTTTTATCAGAGACTTAATAAGCCCTCAAGCAGAATAATTTCTGCTTCATCCCCTTTTTGCAGATCCCCTCCCCCCTCTTCTAGATAAAGCAAGGCGCTCTTATTACAAAAGTTATTGATGATTGAACTTTGGAAACTCTTTTTATTCCAAAAACCAACTTCATATCTTCCTTGATTGACATTAAAATCACAGATTCTAAACTCTGCCCTATTATCTGCACGCTTTACATCTTCAAGCAAAACAGCCTTTAATTTTGTAGGGGTGTTAGAAGGCATTGAGAAGAGTTTTTTAAGAATGACTTGAACAAAAAGCAAGAAAGTTACCGCACAAGAATTAGGAAAACCTGGAAGACCAAAAACAAACACCCTATTCTCATAAATTCCAAATCCTACAGGTTTTCCAGGCTTCATCTTGACGCCTTTAAACTGCATTACGCACACTTCGTTTAAAACCTCTTGCACATAATCAAAATCACCCTTGCTTGCTCCCCCAGTTGTGATGAGAATATCGCAATTTTTCAAAGCCTCAAGCACTTGGAAACGAATGTTTTCCTTGTTATCTTGAAGAAGAGGAAAGAGATAGCTTTCAGCCCCAAGATTTTGAGCAATGGCTTTGAGAAGGTGATTATTGACACTTCTGATTGTATTTTCTCTTTTTTCCTCCCCTACTTCAATGATTTCATCACCACCGCTTAAAATTGCAATCTTTGGGCGTATAAAAACAGGCACAAATACACAATTGAGTTCAGCAAGCAGTCCGATTTCAAAAGCTGTAATTTTGCTTCCCTTGCGCAACAAAACTTCTCCCTCTTTGTAGTTCTCCCCTACTTGCCGAATCCATTGCCTGACTTGGGGTTTTGGAGCAGAAGGAAGCAATCTGATTAAATTTTTTTCTTCAGAGCAACATTGAGTGTGTTCTACAAGGGCAAGCATATTGCAACCTTGTGGGATTCTAGCTCCAGTCATTGTCTTGATACACTCTCCTCTTTTGCAATCAATGTTCTTAGTCTCTCCAGCTTTGTTGATTGCTACAAGTCTTAAGCCTTCTTTGCTAAACATTTCTAAATCATCAGAATGAAAAGCATATCCATCCATTGCAGAGGTGGGGTGTGAGGGCATATTTTCTTTTGCAAGAATGTCTTGAGCTAGCACTCGGTTAAGACAATCGCCAAAAAATACATTTTCATAACCTTTTTCTTGGACATTGAGAGCATTTAAAATATCTAGACTTTCTTCGTAACTAATATTTTCTTTCACCTTTTTTCCTTTTTTGTTCTTAGGGAAGCAAATGTCCCATTTTTTCCTTTTTTACTCGCAAATAATCTTCATTGTGACAGTTATTGGGTGCGATAATTGATTCGCGTTCAACTTTTACAAAGGCTTGGATGGGCTTAATTTTGGAGGGATTGTTTGTA
>CAUWEE010000151.1:0-3065 GCA_963557095.1 uncultured Helicobacter sp.
TGCGCTGTTCCTGTCATTCCAGCAAGCTTGCTATATAGACGGAAGTAGTTTTGAAAGGTAATATCTGCAAGGGTTTGACTCTCTTCTTTGATTGCAACATTTTCTTTGGCTTCTAGAGCTTGATGCAGTCCTTCACTAAAGCGTCTGCCTTCACTTAATCTCCCTGTAAATTCATCAACAATCACTACTTCATTGTTTTGCACAACATAATCTTTGTCTTTTAAGAAGAGATAGTTTGCCTTGAGAGCTTGATCAAGATGATGCGCTAGTGCAGCATTTTCAATATTGTAGAGATTATCTACCCCAAAAAGTTCTTCTGCTCTTTGGATTCCCTCTTCAGTGAGCAAAATCACGCGATTTTTTTCATCAACATTAAAATCTTTTTCATTCTCCAATTTTTGAGCGACTTCATTGGCAATCTGATAATTTTCCAATTTTTTATTGGCTGGCCCTGAAATAATAAGTGGTGTTCTAGCCTCATCAATAAGGATTGAATCCACCTCATCTACAATAGCAAAATAGTGATCTTTTTGCATTTTTTGATTGAGTGAATATTTCATATTGTCTCTGAGGTAGTCAAAGCCAAATTCATTGTTCGTGCCATAGATAATGTCTTTTGCATAGATTTGTAGTCTTTCATCTTCACCTGTATTTGAAGTGATGTATCCAATTGAGTAGCCCAAAAATTCATATAAAGCTCTTAATTCTTCAGCATCTCTTTGAGCGAGATAATCATTGACGGTAACAATATGCACACTCTTGCCTACCATTGCATTGAGTATTACAGCTAGAGTTGCAACGAGGGTTTTTCCTTCACCTGTTTTCATTTCCGCAATTTTTCCATCATGAAGCACCATTCCACCTATGAGCTGGACATCATGATGGCGTTTGTTGTAGATTCTGCGGCTAGCCTCTCTTGTGATCGCAAAGCTCTCTTCAAGCACATCATCAAGGCTTCGCTCTTGGGCTTGCACTTTTTGTTTGAGTTCAAGAAAGGCGTTTTGCAGTTCTTTATCTTTTAAGTTTTGATATTGCGTTTCTAAAGCGTTAATTGAGCTTACGCGTTTTTGATATTTTTTGAGCATCCTTGAATTGCGTGTTCCAAAAATGGAGCCAAAAATAGATTGAAGCATTGTCTATAATCCTTGATTGTAGATTTTTGTAGTTCTTGTTTCATTTTAACACAAGCACTATAAAATATGAGAAATTAAAGCCTTCTAGGGAGCTTGAATATGATAAAAAAAATTGTTTTTTTCGTGTTTTTTTTGCAGATCTTGTGTTTTGCTTTAGATCGCAATATTAAGAGTTTGAGTGCGGATTTTGTCCAATATACTCAAGATGATAAAAAGGAAGTAAATGTGCGCTATGAAGGGAGCTTTGTCGCTCTTGCTCCTTTTTATGCCCGTTGGGAGTATAGGCAACCTGTTCAAAAAATCGTGTATTTCAAAGATAGTGAGTTGATTTCTTATGAACCTGTGCTCTCTCAAGCCATTTTTAAGCGCACTCACTCTTCGCTAAATTTTTTGAAAATCATTCAAGATTCTAAGCAAGATGCAAAAGATCCTAATCTTTTCATCTCTGTAATTGATGAAAAACTCTATCGCCTTTTTGTGCAGGGTGGTCTCCCTATGCGTTTGGAATATGAAGATGCTCTAGGGAATCTTGTGATCATTGAGTTTAAAAATGTGATCTTAAATCCCAAGATTTCTAAGGATTTTTTCTCTTTCACTCCACCCAAAGGAATCGATCTGATCAAGGAATAGATTTAACTCTAAAATTGCAAAGCTTAATGTTTTTGCTAGTATTACAGCTTTTATGATCTTTAAAAGTGAGGGTTTATCTTGAATTATTCAGATACTTTTTTTTCTTTGTTGGTGCCTCTTGTTGTGATTGCACTTGTGCTTTTAAGTCGTCGCGTTGTTCTTTCTCTTTTTGCTGGGATTATTTTGGGAGGTGTGATGATGCACTACCAAGATCCTCTTGAGATTTTTAGCTATGTGTATCAAAAAATTTCTTCTGTTTTTTATAGCTATTCAGAGGGGGTTTTAGAGCCGAATTGGTATGGAATCTATGTTTTTTTGTTCTTGATTATTTTGGGGATCTTGTCTCAATTGGTAGTTTATTCTGGCGGAGTAGGGGCTTTTGTCAAATGGGCAAGGGTTCGAATCAAGGATACAAAAACTTCAGAGTTTGTTGCTTTTTTTGCAGGGATTATTATCTTTATTGATGATTATTTCAATGCACTCACAGTGGGACAAATTGCTAGACCACTCAATCAGATGCATGCTTCTAGCAAAGAAAGGCTCGCTTATATTATCGATAGCACTTCAGCACCCATTTGTGTGATTATGCCAATTTCAAGTTGGGGGGCCTATATCATTGGAACTTTGCAAAGCAATATGCCAAAAGGCTCGGAAAATGCTCTGCTTGTTTTGCTTGAAAGTATTGGGGGGAATTTTTATGCCTGGTTTGCACTTTTGGCTGTGTTCTTGACTATCCTTTGGCAGATTAATCTTCCTGCAATGCGAGAGAATGTCAATGTTGGTGAAGATGAAAATGGACAAGATGAAGGGAAAAAAGTCTCCAATCTAAGTCTGTTGATAATTCCTATTTTTGCGCTCATTGCATCGATTGTTTTTATGATTTTCTACACCGGATACAAAACAAGTCAATCTCTTGATGTTTTTGAAATGCTTGCAAATACAGATACGGCTTTTTCACTTTTTAGCGGGGGCTTGGTGGCTTTGCTTATTTCCCTGTTTGTCTCACGCAATGAAATTGAAAAGTTGGAATATTTTGAGATCGTATCCAAGGGGATCAAGGCAATGTTGCCTGCTATTGTGATCTTAGTCCTTGCTTGGGCGATTGGTCCAGTGATCAAGGAGGATTTGCAAACAGGAACATATCTTGCCAATTTGGCTAAAACCTCTTTGAGCGAGGGGAATTTACTTTTGCTTCCAGTGTTTTTGTTTCTCATTTCTGCTTTTATTTCTTTTAGCACTGGGACGAGCTGGGGTTGTTTTGCGATTATGATTCCTATTGCTGTTGAGCTGAGTGCTCAAAGT
>CAUWEE010000152.1:0-3063 GCA_963557095.1 uncultured Helicobacter sp.
TATCTTTTTGTATCTCATTGATGTGAGTGTATGGCTTTATGCTTTGGTTGGGATTGTTCTTGATTGCTTTGAGAAAAGGAAGAGATATTAAGCGCAAAAGTATTCTTATTGATGTAAGAAGCCCTAAGGAATATTTGCAGTCCCACATCCCCTCTGCATTAAATTTTCCCGTTTTAGATGATGAACAACATCAGGAAATTGGCACGCTCTATAGAGATTCTGCATTTTTGGCAAAGAAAAGAGGAAGCGCTTATATTTGTCAAAATATTGCTCAATTTTTAGGGGATGATTTGGTCTTCCATCCACAAAATAAATTGTTCTTATATTGTGCTAGAGGAGGACAGAGAAGCAAAAGTTTGTGGCTTATTTTGCGTGAGATTGGTTTTGATTGTGAAAGGATGGAGGGGGGATATAAAGCTTATCGTCAAAGAGTTTTAAACGCCCTTGCAGTGCCTACAGCTCATCGGTTTTTTACGCTTTATGGAATGACAGGATGTGGAAAAAGTGAATTGATTAAAAAGGCACAATCTTGGAGTATTGATCTTGAAGGAATGAGTGGGCATTATGGTTCAAGTTTTGGAGATCAGGCCAATGGTTTTAGAGGGCAGCCCAGGCAGGCAATGTTTGAAAATCTCCTTTTTGAATCTTTGCAAAATCAGACAGAAGTTTTGCTTGTTGAGGGAGAGTCCAAGAAATTAGGAAAGATTGTCATCCCTGACCCATTTTTTGGACAGATTCATAGTGGAACAAGAATCCTGCTCAAAGCAGCGATGCAAACTCGAGTTGAAAGAATTGTGAAGCTGTATTCTCAAATTGATGAAAAGAATTTCTTTCTATGTTTGGAGAAGATTCGCCCTTATATGCAAAAGAATTTTTTTGAAGAAGTTTTGTTGAGCTGGGATAAGAGGGATTATGAGCAAATTGCTCTAATCTTGCTTGAGAAGTATTATGATCGTGTGTATTGTCAAAAAACCTATGATTTTGAAGTGGATTCCAATGATTTGGATTTGGCTTATCAAGAGATTTGTGAATTTAGAGATTTAGGAAAGTTTTGTTTGTCTTCAAACAAGGTATGATATTTGAGTGAATAGTTAAAGGAGTAGAGTTGATTTTAGAGGTTTTACACTATCCCAATCCAATTTTGAAGAAAAAATCCAAAGAAGTTCAGTCCTTTGGGGGGGAGTTGCATCAGCTTTTGGATGATATGTATGAGACGATGTTGAGCAGCAATGGAGTAGGTTTGGCAGCGATTCAAGTTGGTGTTGAGCTTAGGATTTTGCTTGTCAATATCCCACGAGAGGACAAAAAGCAATACAAAGAAGATCTCTTAGAGATCATCAATCCTCAAATTTTGCACAAAAGTGGGGAGATTTTTTTTACAGAAGGTTGTTTGTCAGTGCCAAACTTTTATGAGGATGTTTTGCGCTTTGATGAAATTGAACTTGCTTATCATAATCGCTTTGGAGAAGTGCAAAAACTCAAAGCAAAAGATTATCTTGCTGTGGCCATTCAGCATGAAATGGATCATTTGGATGGAATCTTATTTATTGATCGTCTCTCATTGATGAAGCGCAAGAGGTTTGAAAAAGAGTTCAAAAGGCTTCAGAGAGGCAAGAAATGAGTCATACGATTTTTTGTGCTACGAGGTTTGGAAGCGGTGCAAAGATCGTCTCTGTTGAGGGAGTGTTTTCAAGAGGCTTGCCAGGCTTTTATATCACAGGGCTTGCAAATTCTGCGATTCAAGAAGCCAAGCATCGCGTGCAATCTGCTCTGCAATCTTGTCAGATTTTGCTCCCGCCGATGAAATTTATCCTCAACCTCTCTCCTGCGGATTTGCCAAAGAGCGGGAGTCATTTTGACTTGCCAATTGCATTGCTTGGGGCATTGCAAAAGGTGGAGCTCAAAGATGAGTGGTTTGCTTTTGGGGAATTGGGTCTTGATGGAAGACTTCGGCATCAAGATTCGATCTATCCCCTTCTCTTGCAAGTCGCACTCCTTAAACCTAATGCCAAGATTTTGCTTCCAAAAGGAGGGGAGAAGATTTTTGGCTTGATTGAGAATCTCAATTTTTATTTTGTTGGCTCATTGCAAGAGGCTTTGGAGATACTCACTCTTGAAGATTTACCTAGCCCCTATCCTAGAGAAAATATTGCCTTGCCCTATTTGGAGATCCAAAATGAGCGATATTTTTACTCATCAAGTTTTGAATATGATTTTTTAGATGTGATTGGGCAAGATATTGCAAAACGCGCTGCACTCATTAGTGCAAGTGGATTTCACAATATGATCCTAGAGGGCAGTCCAGGCTGTGGAAAAAGTATGATTGTTAAGCGAATGCGCTATATCCTACCCCCGATGAGTTTTCAAGAGATGATTGAGGCTGTGAAGATTCAAGCCCTTAGTCAAAATCAAATTTCTTATTCTTCGCTGCGTCCTTTTAGAAATCCTCATCAAAGTGCGAGCAAAGCAAGCGTTTTGGGTTCAGCTACAGCTCTTGAGCCAAAGATTGGTGAGATTGCCTTGGCGCATTTGGGGATTTTGTTTTTTGATGAATTGCCTCATTTCAAAAAGGAGATCTTAGAATCTTTGAGAGAGCCTCTTGAGAACAACACGCTTGTGGTGTCTCGCGTGAATAGCAAGATTGAGTATGAGACTGCTTTTTTGTTTGTTGGAGCGCAAAATCCTTGCCCTTGTGGAAATCTGCTAAGCACAAGCAAAGAGTGTCGTTGTCAAGAAAGAGAGATTGCTCAATATCGCAATAAACTATCAGAGCCTTTTTGGGATAGGATTGATCTTTTTGTGCAGATGTCAGAAAATCTTTATGCTTCAAAAAATACTCTTAGTTCAAAGCAGATGCAAGAAAAGGTATTTTTTGCCTTTGAGCAGCAGAAAAACAGGGGGCAGAGAGTGCTCAATGGCAAGCTCAATGAAAAAGAGATTCAGGAGTTTTGTATCCTAGGAGAGGGCTGCGATGAACTGCTTAGTCGTGCGATGGAGAAGTTTGGCTTATCTTATCGTGCGATCAATCGTCTCAAACGCGTTGCAAGAACGATTGCTGACTTA
>CAUWEE010000153.1:0-3059 GCA_963557095.1 uncultured Helicobacter sp.
ATTAGCTCATTTGAATAAGCCCAAATATTTGCAATACATCTTAAATCTTCAAAAAGGAAACCCATATGGAAAAAATAGAAAGAAAGAAGATCTACAACCCTAATTCCAATGAAGGGGTAAATGATCGGAAAATTTTTGGAGGCAATCCTACTAGTATGTTTGATCTTAATAAGATCAAATATCAATGGGCCTATAATCTCTGGAAAGTGATGCTAGCAAATACTTGGTTCCCCGAAGAAGTCAATATGAATGCAGATAAGCGCGATTACAATGGAGGATTAACCACGCAAGAAAAACTTGCTTATGATCGGGCATTGGCACAGCTTATTTTTATGGACTCTTTGCAAACAAACAATCTAATTGACAATGTCAATCCCTATATGACAAGCCCAGAGATTAACCTTATTCTTGTAAGACAAGCTTATGAAGAAGCTCTGCACTCTCAAAGTTATGCCGTCATGGTGGAATCAATTTCAGCCAACACCGATGAAATCTATGATATGTGGAGAGTAGATATGCAGCTTAGATCCAAAAATGACCACATTGCTGATGTCTATATGGAACTTGCCAAAAATCCTACAGAGAGCAATCTACTCAAGGCAATGTTTGCCAATCAAATCCTAGAGGGGATCTATTTTTATAGTGGCTTTAGCTATTTTTACACTTTGGCACGATCAGGCAAGATGCTTGGTAGCGCACAGATGATTCGCTTTATTCAAAGAGATGAGGTTACCCATCTCTTGCTTTTTCAAAATATGATCAATTCTCTTAAAAAAGAGCGTGCCGATCTATTCACTCCATCCTTAGAGGAAGAAGTGATTGAAATGTTCAGAAAGGCTGTTCAAGTCGAGATCTCTTGGGGGGAATATATTACTCAAGGACAGATTCTAGGACTAACAAGTGAAATCATTAAAGAATACATTCAATTCCTTGCTGATGATCGCCTAAAACATGTTGGCCTGCCGCAAATCTATGGCTCTAAAAATCCCATCAAATGGGTTGATCAATTTTCAAGTTTTAATGATCAAAAAACAAACTTCTTTGAAGCAAAGGTAACCAACTATGCTAAGGGAAGTATTAACTTTGATGATTTTTAATCAGATTGATCTTGGGTCAAATAATGATTGAGTTTTCCAATCTCTCATCTCTATTAAAGCTCGAGCTTCTTGAGGGTTTAACCTATCTTCTAGGAATTTTAGGAAGTGGATCTCTATGTAGTTTAGTCATTGCTTCTTATATCCAACAAAAATGGAGTCCCCTTGCTATCTTAAAAGATGCTTTTGCCTCAAAAATCTTTCCCCTCTCACAGCTTGTTTCGCTCTGCATTTTTATATTTTCAATTTGGCTTTATGGATTCAGTCCATATGCCCTATTCATTGCCTGTATCCTATCTCTCTTTTATATGATGTCTTATATTGATAGTGTGCTTTTGGCCATCCCTGATTTTTTGAACTTCCTCTGTTTGTTCTTGATTTTTGCAGGTTTATATTTTTTTGGTTTCCTTGGAGAAGAACAATTCATATCAGCATTTTGCATTGCTGGGTTTCTATCGCTTTTGAAAATCTTTGGGAACTTTATTTTTCGCAAAGAAATTTTGGGAGAAGCAGATATTGTGCTTGTTGCCTCTATGGGGGCAATTATCTTGCTTTATCCAAGCATTTATCTACTTTTTATCTCCTCTGTTTTGGCAATGGCGTATATCCTTATCTTTAGTCTTACTTCACTTAAAAACAAACAAATTACGCTCTCTAAGATCAAAATCCCTTTTGCAGTTTTTCTCTCTTTGGGCTTTGTTATTATGCTGATTTATTTGAGATTTTGGAGAGGCATAGGTGTATAAAAAATACTTTCTCTGGACCTTTGCTCAAATTTTCTTCCCTTTTTTTATTGTGCTTTTTTTCGTCTCTTCTGTCATCTTGCTTATCACAATCGCTGGCTCAAGCTATGCGGTTAAATTGAGCTTTGCAGATATGCTCTATCTCTTCACCTATTCTTTACCCAATACGATCTTTTTCATCATCCCTGTCGTATTTTTTGCCTCTTGTGTCCTCACAATTTCAAGACTCTCCTTTGATTATGAGATGCTAGTCTTTTTTTCTTTGGGAATTAAGCCTTTTGATGTTATTAAAGCTTTCCTTGCTTCTACCTGTATCGTATGCATCACCTCCCTAGTGTTCTCTCTAGGAGCAGTGCCTGTCTCAAAGCGCGCTTTTGATAATTTTATTGAGCATAAAAAAATTGATATCGATGTCAATCTTAAAGCTGGAGAGTTTGGACAAAAAATTGGAGATTGGCTTGTTTATGTCCAAAGCAGTCAAGATCAAATCTATAAGAATCTAGTTCTTTTTTCTATTGGAAAAAAAATGCTTGAAAACTTTATCAGCGCAAAGCAAGGACAGATCAATAATCATAGTGGAGTCTTTGAACTTGCACTCACTGAAGGGCAGTCCTACATTGCCCAAAACAACGAATTCAAAAAAATTCTTTTTCAAGAAGCAAAAATCAGAACCCAAGTCGGAGAAGCACCTTTAAGTGGTTATGATCTTGTTGAATACTGGCGAGATGCTTTCAATGGCAATAGCCATAGCAAACAAAGAAAATTTGTCAAAGCAATCCTAATCTCTCTCTTTCCAATTTTAAGCATCTTTCTTATTCCTCTTATTGGTATTGCCAATCCTCGATACCACAAGAATCTTGCATCACTTTATATCATTGCATCCGTTGTGCTCTATTTTATCTTTGTGCAAATTCTCACAGATAGCTCCCCATTTTTTGCTTTATGCATCATTCCCCTCTTATGGTTTTTGGGTGGATTTGGTCTATATTTTTATAAAATTAAGCCCATATATTAGGATTTATTTTATAATTGTTGAGCTCATTTGATACGCGATTTTCCAAATTTGCTAGTCTGTTAAAAAAAGATTTTTGAGTTGAGTAGTGGGTTTTGTGTGTTCGATTTTTCCGCTTGCAGTCAAGAGACGAGGATTTATCGCCTAATAAACCTCTCTTGGCTCTATTGTTGTAGTATTGTTAGGCTACGCATAAGGATAGCGATCATT
>CAUWEE010000154.1:0-3058 GCA_963557095.1 uncultured Helicobacter sp.
GAAGGATTCACTAGATATGCTCTATTTTTCTATTTCGATTTTGGGTTTATCCTTGGGTCTTTATTTTTTGCATAAAGATTCCAAGCACTAGAAAAATTGGAGGGAAGGATGATTTTTGTTGATGCGGCTTTGAGAAAGCCAACGCCTTATACGCCGATTTGGATGATGCGTCAAGCTGGACGCTATTTGAGTGAATATAAAGAAACTCGAGCTCAAGCTGGGAGCTTTTTGGCTTTGTGTCAAAATGTGAATCTTGCAACTGAAGTAACTCTTCAGCCTGTAGAGATTTTGGATGTGGATGCTGCGATTTTGTTTAGTGATATTTTGGTTGTGCCTTATGAAATGGGTTTGGATTTGGAATTTTTGGCAGGAGAGGGGCCAAAATTTCAAAGCACAATTAGAGAGCAAAATGATTTGCTTAAGCTTCAGAATGGAGCTTCCTCAAGGCTCTCTTATGTCTATGATACACTCTCCTCTATCCGCTCAAAACTTGCTCAAGATAAGGCTTTGATTGGCTTTTGTGGTTCTCCTTGGACTTTGGCAACTTATATGATTGAGGGGGAGGGGAGCAAGACTTATACTCATAGCAAAAAGCTACTTTATCGTAATCCAAAATTACTTCATACACTTTTGCAAAAGATCACTTCTGAACTTAAGACTTATCTTAAAAATCAAATCAAAGCAGGCGCAAATGCTGTGATGATCTTTGATTCTTGGGCTGGAGCTTTGGAGCTTGGAGCTTATTTGGAATTTAGCTGGAACTATATGAAAGAGATTGCCAAAGAATTGAAGCAAAGTTATCCTCAAGTGCCTGTGATTCTTTTCCCTAAGGGTGTGGGAGCTTATTTGGATCAGCTTGATGGGGATTTTGATGTCTTTGGGGTGGATTGGGGGACTCCGATGGATTTGGCCAAAGCTAAACTTGGCGGGCGTTATGTCTTGCAGGGCAATCTTGAGCCTGCAAGACTTTATGATAAGGAAGCGATGAGAAAAGGGGTGGAGGAAATCATTTCGATTATGGGGGCAAAAGAGGGGCATATTTTTAATCTTGGACATGGAATGATTCCGGATTTGCCACGAGAGAATGCTATTGCCTTGGTGCAAATGGTAAGGGAAAAAACCAAGAGATAATGCAAAATATTGTCTTTGGGCCAATTCTTTCTAGAAGATTTGGGATTTCTTTGGGGGTTGATCTCTCTCCTTCTAAAAAACAATGCAATTTTGATTGCCTTTATTGTGAGATTGGTGGCGCAAAGACTATGGATAAAATGGATGAGGCTGTTCCACTAGAAAAAGTATTTGATGCGATCAAGGTAGGTCTGGAGAAACATCGGGAAGTTGAGGTTTTGAGCATTACAGCCAGTGGAGAACCAACCTTATATCCTTATTTTTTTGAGCTCTCTTCTGAATTAAAAACTCTGACAAAAAATCGATGCAAAACTTTAGTTTTAAGTAATGGCTCAAGATTTGGTGATCCCTTAGTGGCAAAGGGGCTTTTAAATTTTGATATTGTGAAGTTTTCCTTGGATTGCGTCAGTGAAAAATGTTTCAAAAGACTTGATCGCCCTTATCGTAATTTAGAGATCGGAGAAATTTTAAGGGGAATTGAAGAATTTGCTTTGTGCTTTGAGGGTGAGCTTGTGGGAGAAGTTTTGGTGATTGAAAAACTCAATGATAATTTTGAGGAGATGCAAAAAATTGCAAATTTTATGAGGCGAATCAATGTTTCAAGGATTGATTTGGGAAGTCTTGATCGGCCGCCAGCCTATGCTGTTCATGGGGTAAGTCTTGAGTGTTTAGAAAGTCTAGTTGAGGCCTTTGATGGCCTATGTGTAAGTATTCCTTTTCGGAATCAGCGCAATATTCAATCTTCGCTTAAAGACAAAAAAGAATTGCTTGAGATTATCGCTAGGCGTCCAATTGCTGAAGATGAATTTTCTAATCTTTTTGATGCGAGTGCTTTGAGTTTTTTAGATGAGCTTAGACTTGAGGGAAAAATTTGTATAAAAAGTGTTGCAAATATGAAATTTTTCGCCCTTAAATCTTGACAATGGTAAAGAAAAAGTCTAGAATCCTCCTTTCTTTTTGAGCTTAGCTTTATTCCGGATTAGCTCAGCGGTAGAGTAGGCGGCTGTTAACCGCTTGGTCGCAGGTTCGAATCCTGCATCCGGAGCCACTTCTTATTTGATTTATTCCCCTATTTTTTTCTTATTTTCCAATCTTGATGAAAGCTTCTTTTGTGGATTATCTGTTAGAATCTAAATTTTTAGCCTAAGAGGGAGTTTGAATGAAAAAAGAGATCTTTTTGTGCTCAATTAGCAATGTAAGCAGCGGTGGATGTAGTGAGGACTGTGCTTACTGCACGCAGAGTGCAAAATATGATACTGGTGTAGCGCGTTATAAATACAAAGAAGCTCAAGAAGTGATTAAGGAAGCAAAAGAGCTTAAGAAATACGGCATGGTAGGCTTTTGTCTTGTGACTTCTGGTAGAGGACTAGATAGCAAGAAATGCGAATACATCGCTTCTTTGGCTAGAGAGATCAAAAAAGAAATCAAAGAGATTCATTTGATTGCCTGTTGTGGTCGAGCGGATGAGGAATCGTTGAAATATCTTAAAAACAATGGAATTGATACTTATAACCACAACCTAGAGACCGCCCAAAGCTTTTTTGGCAAGATTTGCACAACGCATTCTTGGGAAGAGCGCTTTGAGACTTGTGAGAATGCTTTGAGGGCTGGACTTGGACTATGTAGCGGAGGGATTTTTGGTTTAGGAGAGGATTTTGCACAGCGCATTGAGTTTTTAAAGGCTTTGCGTTCGCTCTCTCCACATTCAATGCCTATTAATTTTTTCATTCCTCATCCTGCTTTGCCTATTAAACGCGAGGTTTTGTCCCAAGAGGAAGCTTTGGAGTGTATTGTTTTGAGTAAGGAATATTTGCCAAATGCGAGATTGATGATTGCTGGAGGGCGAGAAAAGGTCTTTGGCAAGAATCAAAAGGCGATGTTTGACTTAGGGATCAATGCCATTGTGCTAGGGAATTATCTTACCACGCTT
>CAUWEE010000155.1:0-3039 GCA_963557095.1 uncultured Helicobacter sp.
ATTGGAGAGCGGGGAAGAAAGCCTACGCTTTATCTTAATGGCTATGATAAAGAGGTAGGGCATTTGTATGCAGGAATGAATCCAAAAGAGCTTTTTTGATGTCAAAAGAACTTTTTCTTTGTGTTGCAGGGTTTTTTGCTCTTTTGGGCTTAAGCTATGGGATTGAGCAATTTGGGGATTTGAGCGATCCGCTGAAGTCTTTGTATATTTGGAGCGGATGGCTGAGTTTTTCTGCTTTGATTTTTGGTTTGTTTGCTGGGGCTTGGGGAAGGTTTTTGGGACTTTGTGCTTTGGTTTTGGGACTTTGGCACTTAAGTCTTTTTGTGATTTTTGACTTTTATTTTGAATGGGGACTGATGTGGAAGGAAATCTTGCAAAAGCATTATTTGTATTATGGAATAGCCGCCTTAGTTTTGATGATCATCTTGGGAATATGTTCATTTTTGGGAACATTTTGGCGATTTTTGCTTTGGCTTGTTTTGTGTTGTGCGATTTTCTCACTTGTCCATATTGTGATGATTCAAAAAGTCTTAAGTGCTTTTTATTGGCTAGTTGTTCTTTGCGCATCAGCAGCTTTGGGGTATAAAGCCTTTTGTAAGCTTAGAAACTTAAGAAATGGATTTTTCAAATTTTAAGAGCCATTCTTTGTTTGCCTTGCCCCAAGCATAATCTCCACTTAAGCCATTGGAGCAAATCACGCGATGACAGGGCAAGAGGAGCAAAAAAGGATTGCGTGAAAGTGTAGTTCCAGCTGCGCGATAAGCTTTTGGAAACCCTGCGAGTATTGCAAGCTGTTGATAGCTTAGGCTTGTGCCATAGGGGATTTGAAGAAGGTTTTTGAGAATGGCTTGCGTAAATGGAGAGCCCTTGATTTGAAGAGGGAGGTGGAAATCTCGGAGGCGATGGGCAAAGTAAGCCTGGATTTGATCCTTGCATTCCTTGAGCAAGGGATGAGGGCTTGTATAAGTGTGGATTGTTGGGGGGAAAGGAGAGAGATAGGCGATCTTTTCGTCTTCTATGCGGCAATATAAATCCCCTAAGGGTGTAGGGATGACATCATGGTATTTGTTCATTGCTTTGAACTCCTTTTGGATAGAATCTTAAGTATTTTTAACTGCTTATAAAAAGGAATCAAGATGGATTACAAAGAAAGTATGAATCTCCCTCAAACTGATTTTCCGATGCGAGGAAATCTCCCAAAAAATGAGCCAGAGATCTATGAAGCTTGGAAAGAAACAGCATTTTCTCAAATGCAGGCTAAGCGTAAGAAACAAAAAGAAGAAGGGAAAAGCTTTGCCTTGCATGATGGACCTCCTTATGCAAATGGGCAGATTCATATTGGACACGCAGTTAATAAAATTCTTAAAGATATCATTACAAAATTTGCTTATTTTCAGGGAAATTTTCCTTATTACACGCCTGGTTGGGATTGTCATGGATTGCCTATTGAGCAACAAGTGGAAAAAAAGATTGGCAAAGCTAAGAAAGATGCTCTTCCCAAAGCCAAAATTCGCGAGCTTTGTCGTGATTGGGCAAAAGATTTTATCGCTATTCAAAGCCAAGAATTTCAATCTTTGGGTGTTTTAGGAGATTTTGCTCATCCTTATAAGACAATGGAATTTCATTTTGAAGCAGAGATTTATCAAGCACTATGTGAGATTGCCAAGAATGGACTTTTGGCTCAACGCTACAAGCCAATCTATTGGAGTTGGGCAGCAGAGAGTGCTTTGGCAGAAGCAGAGGTTGAGTATCAGGAGAAAGAAAGCGATTCGATTTTTGTTGCTTTCCCTTTATCTCAAGCAAGTCAAGATAAGCTTGGAATCACAAAAGCCTCATTTGTAATTTGGACAACGACCCCTTGGACTTTGCCTGCCAATGTGGGTATTGCTCTTAAGCCAAATACGCCTTATGTGCTTACATCTGAGGGCTATATCGTTGCAAAAGATTTGTTAGAAGATTTGGGACAGAAGGGAGTCCTAAAAAATATAGAAATTCTTAAAGAGTGGGATTCTAATGAGCTTGAAAAACTCATCGCAATCAACCCACTCAATGGTCGAGAAAGTCTCATTATTTTGGGTGAGCATGTCATGATGGGTGAGGGGACAGGCTGTGTGCATACAGCCACTGGACACGGGGAAGATGATTATTATGTAGGCTTGAAATATGATTTGCCTACCCTTGTGCCTGTTGATGAAAAGGGGCGATACAATGATTTGATCCTCTCTTTAAATCTTTTGCCAAGTGAGTTTTTGGGACAGAATATTTTCAAGGCTCAAGAGGGGATTATGCAACTCTTGGGCGAGTCTCTTTTGTTGCACAAAAAGATCAAGCACTCCTACCCTCACTGCTGGAGGACACATGAGCCTGTGATTTTCCGAGCAACGACACAGTGGTTTATTCTGATGGACAAACCTTATTTAAATGGAAAAACCCTAAGAGAGCTTGCTCTAGCAGAAATTGAGAAAGTGCAGTTTTACCCAAAGAGCGGGGAAAATCGCTTAAAGACTATGATAGAAAATCGTCCAGATTGGTGTATCTCAAGACAGAGAGATTGGGGTGTGCCTATTGCCTTTTTTATCGATAAAAAGACACAAGAAGTGATTTTGGATGCAGAGGTTTTGGCTCATCTTAAGGGAATTTTTGCCAAAGAAGGCTGTGATGCATGGTGGAGCAAAGAAATCTCTGAGCTTTTGCCAGAATCTTGGCAAGAAAGAGCTAGAGAGTTAGAGAAGAATCTTGATATTTTGGATGTTTGGTTTGATAGTGGAAGCACTT
Organism: uncultured Helicobacter sp.; assembly: GCA_963557095.1. Classification (GTDB taxonomy): domain Bacteria; phylum Campylobacterota; class Campylobacteria; order Campylobacterales; family Helicobacteraceae; genus Helicobacter_G. The sequence goes on from CAUWEE010000155.1 coordinate 2,776, forward strand.
GGAGAGCAGTCTTAGAGGCCCAAGATTATGAGGCGGGAAGCTATCCTGCGGATTTGTATCTTGAGGGAAGTGATCAGCATAGGGGCTGGTTTCAAAGTTCTCTTCTTGTCTCTTGCGCGATTGGGGGAAAGGCCCCGTTTAAAAAGGTTCTCACTCATGGATTTTGTGTAGATGAAAATGGGGAAAAAATGAGCAAAAGCAAGGGAAATGTAGTTGCTCCTCAAGAGATTCTCAAAGAGTTTGGAGGGGAAATTTTGCGTCTTT
>CAUWEE010000156.1:0-3032 GCA_963557095.1 uncultured Helicobacter sp.
CATTATTTGGAGCGGGAAACGAGGATCGAACTCGCGGCCCCAACCTTGGCAAGGTTGTGCTCTACCACTGAGCTATTCCCGCAAAAATCGCAATTCTAACAGGGAATTATAAAAAAATCAAGATAGTTCTCCTCTTTTTGATTAAAATTACATCTCCCAATAAAGACAGATCAAACCACAGCAAGGATCTTTCCAGAATGCTCAAAGAATTTCACACCTATCCTTTTGAAAAACTCAATGCCCTACTCCAAGATATCTCACCACTAACAGAGATTAATCTTAGTATCGGCGAACCCCAATTTCCCACCCCACAAGCCATTCAAGATGCACTCAAAGCCTCCACAGCGCTCTTGCAAAAATATCCCTCCTCCAGAGGTGAAGATGCTCTAAAAAAGGCTCAGCTTGACTTTGTTGCTCGACGCTTTGGAGTGCATTTAAACCCCGATCAACTTATCCCCACTTTTGGCACAAGAGAAGTGCTATTTAATTTCCCTCATTTCTTTCTCTCCAATCTATCTAAGCCCTGCATCGCTTATCCCAATCCCTTTTATCAAATCTATGAAGGAGGAGCAATTGCTGCCAATGCAAGAAGTATCCTTATGCCTCTTGCAAAAGAAAATAATTTCAAACCCTCTCTCTCTTCTCAAGAGCTTCAGGATGTTCATCTCGTCATCTTAAATTCTCCCAATAATCCAACAGGAAGCATATTGAGCCTTGAAGAATTGAGCCAATGGGTCGAACTTGCTTTGGAATATGATTTTGTGATTCTAAGTGATGAGTGTTATAGCGAGATTTATGAAGATACTCCACCTCCAAGCATTTTAGAAGCCTCAATTAAAGCCAATAATCCGAGTTTTAAAAATATCCTAGCTCTCAATTCGATTTCCAAACGCTCCTCTTCCCCTGGATTGCGAAGTGGCTGGATTGCTGGAGATGAAAATATTCTCAAACCCTATGGTCGTTATCGCACTTATATTGGCTGTGCAATCCCCCTCCCCCTACAAGAAGCTTCTAAAGTTGCTTGGGAACTTTCAAGTGAAGATTCACGCCTGATTTATGCACAAAATCTCAAAATCGCAAGAGAGATTTTCAGCCAAACCTATATTTCTCCCTATACTTTTTATGTATGGCTTGAAGTTGGCGATGAGCTCAAATTCACAGGCCTACTCTATGAGCAGTATGGAATTAAAGTTCTACCTGGAAGCTTTCTAGGACGACAAAATGAAGGTAAGGGCTTTGTTCGATTGGCTCTTGTTTATGAGCCCGATGTTATTTCCTCAACTCTCCATCAGATTCAAGATGCACTTAAACACTTTCAAAAGGAGAGGGAATGAGACAAAAAATACACTGCATTGGCATTGGAGGGATTGGCATCTCTGGGCTTGCACGCTATCTTCAATCACAGGGACACATCATCACAGGTTCAGACATTGCTCAAAACAAAAACACACAAAAACTTCAAAAAGAAGGGATCAAAATCTCTATCCCCCATACAAAAGAAGCCATTAAACATCAAGACCTCATCATTCACTCTGCAATCATCAAACCAGATAACATCGAAATCTTAGAAGCACAAAAACAAAATATCCCTATTCTCTCGCGCAAAGAAGCATTGAAGCAAATCTTGGGCAATCATCGTGTTTTTAGTATCTGTGGAGCTCATGGCAAAAGCACAACAAGTGCAATGCTAAGCAGCATCCTTCCACATTTTGGCTCAATCATTGGCGCAGAGAGCAAGGAATTTCACTCCAATGTGCGCCAATCCGAGAGCAAGGATTTGATTTTTGAAGCTGATGAATCTGATCAAAGCTTTCTTAACTCCAATCCCTACTGTGCGATTGTGACCAATACTGAACCCGAACATATGGAAAATTATGACTATGATTTGGAAAAATTTTATGGAGCTTATGAGAATTTTTTGCAACAAGCTCAAAAGCGAATCATCAATATGGCTGATCCCTTTTTGCAGAATCTTCAAATTGATGCAATCCGCCTCTATCCTCAAAGTGAGATTCAAAATCTTGAGTTTTTTATTCAAGATGAAGAACCATTCACACGCTTTGAGCTCAAAAATTTAGGGAAATTTGAAGTATGGGGCTTTGGAGAACATACGGCCATCAATGCCTCCATGGCAATCCTAGCAAGCCTAGATGAACTTCCACTTGAACAAATTAGAGCTAATCTCAAAAATTTCAAAGGGATCAAAAAACGCTTTGATATTGTGAGTAAGAATCAAGCCATCATCATCGATGACTATGCCCACCACCCCACAGAGATCAAAGCCACACTCAAAGCCGTCCAAACCTACCGCGAGCTTAAGGCGGATTTTCCCCTTATCTGCATTTGGCAACCACACAAATACTCACGCTTTTTGGACAATCAAGAAGCTTTTATCGAGTGTTTTGAGGGCTGCGATCAATTAGTCATCTTGCCTGTTTGGAGAGCTGGAGAGGCACACCAAGAAATCGACTTTGCCTCTCTTTTTGCTTCTTACAATCCTATTTTTGCTTCTAGTGTAAGTCAAAAAAATGGAAAGCTCTTTTTGCACAATCAAGAAGGTATCTTTGCCTCTTTAAATCAAGGACTAATCATTGGCTTTGGTGCTGGAGATATTACAGAGCAGTTAAGAGAAAAAATGTGAAAACTCTGATTGAAAAGCTCGATTTAGGTGACTTTCTTGCCTCTTTTGAGAGCTTTTTTGCCCGACCCAAAGAAATTTTTCTACAAGGGGATGAGAAATTTTTCATCGCTTTTCTAAAAGAGCTTGAAAACCTCACCCTCCCCCCACTTCCCCCTATCCCCACTCTTGATTCTTCTCTTTTGCTTTTACAAAAATTTGGCAATTTAAGACTTGAAGAGATCATCGCCTTTTGCAAGATTTTTTCTTATTTCAAAAGATTGCAAGGCTCAAGTCTCATCCCCAAAGAGGGGGTTTGCAAAACTTGGCTAGAAAAAATCCTCATCCCTCCAAAATTGCTTGAAATTGCAGCCTATTTTGATCAAGAAGGAGAAATCATAGAGGGAAAATTTTT
>CAUWEE010000157.1:0-3030 GCA_963557095.1 uncultured Helicobacter sp.
GGGCTTCCGCCATTGGCATAGTGATAGCTGATCCCAAATCCACCTCCAGGAAGTCCGATCTGACCAATCATAGAAGCAAGAGTAGCGATCATCCAGTGGGCTTGCTCACCATGATGCTGGCGTTGGATATTCCAGCCTGCCATAAGCATCGTGCGGTTTTGGAAGAAAAGCTTGGCAAGATCTTTGATCTTTTTCTCGCTTACTCCTGAAATTTTGGATGCCCATTTTGCAGTTTTTGGTGTCTTATCAGTTTTGCCCAAAACATAATCTGCAAACTTATCAAAGCCCTCTGTATAAGTCTCAATAAATTCCTTGTCATACTTTCCGCTTGTGAGCATCGTATGGATAATCCCTAGCATAAATGCAACATCTGTATTTGGTGTGATTGAGATATGTTCTGCCTTGCCTCTAAAGAATTGGATCGTCTCACTCTTGATAGGATCAATGCAGATGAGCTTGATTTTTTTTGCTTCTACGGCCTTTCTTAAGTCTTCAAAGTAAGCTAAGCCTTTGTTATCAGTAACTGTGTAGGCAAGTTTGAGAGTTGCCAAAGGATTTGCTCCCCAAATCACGACAACTTTGGAATTCTCAAGCACTAAGGGCCAAGAAGTTTGCTGCTCATAAACTTCAAGCGTCCCCATCACATGAGGCATAATCACTTGAGCAGCACCTGTGGAGAAGTCTCCCAATCCGCCGACAAAGCCTCCGCCCATTGTCAAAAATCGATGAAGCAAAGTTCTAGCACTATGAAGCTTCCCGCTAGATTGCCACCCATAAGAACCCCCATAGATTCCACTCGCCCCTTTTTCTGCGCGGATTCGCTTCACTTCATCGCTTACAAGCTTGATGGCTTGCTCATAAGAGACTTCCACCCACTCATCCGCCCCTCTAAGCTCACGATGATTTGCTTTCTTTTCTAGATAGCTTTTTCTAACCATTGGGGCTTTGATACGATTGCTGCGCTTACCATCGATAAGATCTGCCACTGTGGTTTGCATATTGTTAAAAGCATAGCCGCTAAAGGCATTCTCACTGCTTACAACCTTGCCATTTTTCATCTTAACCTTGAGTGTTCCCCAATGAGCTGCGGTATAAACTTCACCATTGAGAACTAAATCGGTGCTAAATTTATTTGTAGCCGCCGCAAGAAGCGTGCTTTTGTCAAGCATTTGGCTAACAAAAGGAACTGAAGCAAAGAGTCCAGCGTATTTAAGAAAGCTTCTTCTGTTTGTGTCTATTGTTTTCATCCATCTCTCCTTTTATTCCATATCTTTGGCATTTTTTTGCAAGTATTCAATGACAAGAAAATAATCTTTCTTCTCAATTCCTGTGCGTCCAGCCATCGCCTTAAACATACTTGGCCATTGGTTGGCGCTGAATTCCTTCACGGGATGCAATCCATGACACATTGAGCAGTTTTGCTCATACATCTCTTTTGCTTTTGCATACAAGGCATCTACATCTTCGCTCAAGCCTTCTTTGTCTGTCCAAACCTGAACTTTGACTTTGTGATAAGTTTTCCCATCAAGCTCTTGAGTCCCCAGAGTTTCAAAGGTAACTCCTGCCTTTGAATCAAAGCCAGCATTTAAAATCCTTTTGCCTGGCACGAAATAAACCGCGGACTTGCCCTCCTCTTGAAATCCCTCAATTGAAAGCAAAACCCTTGAGCCCTCTTCTTTAATGATCTCAACCTTTGCAGTTGGAAGTAGTTTTCCAATCACTTTGGTGCTTGTCGCATCAGCATAGAGAGGCTTCACCTCTGTTGCATATTGAGCAAAAACCAAAGCATTCAATGCAAATAGAAACATCAATAAGCGAAAAACCATCATAAACTCCTTTGTGTAAGTGAAAGCAAAATTCTACATTAGGAACAAAAACCAGTTTTCAAATGGCGTTATATAAATTCTTATACAGTGGAGATTTGTGATGAAGTTTATAGTGCCACCCCCTTTCACAAGGAAGCATCCTTGCTTTGATAGCACAGCTTTAGCAGACTAAAAACTATACCTTGCTCCAAGATTGAATTGCAGATGAGTGCTGTATTTATCAGAGAAGCTTTTCTCTACATCAACATACATTCTTGTATTGTCATTGACATTGATATTGCTTCCTAGATTTAAGATCACTCTTCCACTGGATCCTAAAGAAGGTAGAGTTGTTGTAGTTCTTCCTCCAAGATTAATTCTATTGTTTTGACTTTGAACATAGTCAAACTCATAGAAAGCTCCAAGGTATAAAGAAGCACTTCTATGATCTCCAAAGATTTTCTTTCCAATAGAAGCTCCAAGCTTTGATCTTAGCATTAAAATATCAGGATGAGTGGCTTTAAGGAGATTATCATTGCCTGCTGAAGTTTTAAGCTTTGCAGAAAAGTCTGAACCTAGAATATATCCAAAAGCTAATTCTAGCTGTGGATCAAGATAGTAGTCTTGCTTCTCTCCAAAGACAAAGCGATAACCTGTTTCATTTGAGAGAGTTGTGGTGAGATTTCCTACTTTGCTTAGCTCAGTGCTTTGATCAAAGCCAAACTTAGAATCAATATAGCCGACTTTGGCAATAGTATCGTTATACCAGCCTATATTAGAGAGATAAGAGACATAGAGTCCAAGTTCATAGCCATTGGATCTAACATTATCAAGACTGACATAGTCACTTCCACCTACAACTGCTCCTGCTCTTTTGACTGAATTGACTTTGCTTTGTGAGTGAGAATAAGCAAAGGCTAGACCTATAAAGACATTAGAGTTTTGATTGAGCTCTAAGACTTTATCCATTCCAAATTGAGTGGTGATGTATTCAGTAGAACTGCCTAGTCCAAAGTTTGACTTCTGTGCTCCTCCAAAGACTCTTCCCCATAGTCCAATACTCTCTTTGCTCTCTCTTAGCTCTCCCATTCTCTTATTGATAGAGTTAAAGTTTGCAATATAAAGATCATAGTTAATCACTAGGGCTGAGGATACGGCTTGTTGGGTTGCAGTATCTGCTCCTAGGCTTTGAGCAGAGTCTATAAAATAAGTGATATAGCCTTTA
>CAUWEE010000158.1:0-3009 GCA_963557095.1 uncultured Helicobacter sp.
AAATTGGAGCTTTTTCTAATACGACAATTAAGGCAAGTATTGGAGCAACCAACTCTAATAAGATTGGACATGTTCGTATGGAGACGGCCTCATTGGATGGAATTGGAATGAAGGCGAGTGCTGGAGCAAATAACCTAAGCGAAGTTTCTTTGAATTTCAAAGGAGTTAATGGCACAGAGGAATATCAGATTGAAGCTGTAAAAATCTCAAATTCTGCTGGCACAGGGATTGGGGTGCTTAGTGAGGCCATCAATCGCTATTCAGATAAGCTAGGTGTAAGAGCAAGCTGGAGCGTTGTCGCAACAGGTGGAGATTCTGTGCAGTCAGGGACTGTAAGGGGATTGACAATCAATGGGGTGCAGATTGGAAATGTTGATGTTGCAAAAAATGATAGCGATGGAAGATTGGTCAATGCAATCAATGCAGTAAAGGACTCTACAGGAGTAGAAGCCTATGTTGATATCACTGGTCGAATTAATGTTAAGAGTTTAGATGGAAGGGCAATTTCAATTCAGACAATCAGTGCGTCTGGATCTGTGTTTGGAGGGGGGAATTTTGCGGGAATCTCTGGGGCAAGTCATGCCATCGTTGGAAGACTTTCTCTTGTGAGGACAAATGCTAGGGATATTCTCATTAGTGGAACAAACTTTAGTCATATTGGTTTCCATTCTGCTCAAGGAATTGCTGAGGCTACAATCGCATTGCGATCCTTGCTTGGGGCGTTTGATGCCGATGTTGCCTCTGCTTCAGGTGCCAATGCAAATGTGGCTCAAGCTAGTCTTAATGCGCAAGGATTGAGTTCGGGTGTTACGAGCTTGAAGGGGGCGATGATTGTTATGGATATGACAGAATCTGCAAGGATTCAGCTTGATAAGATCAGAGCAGATATGGGTTCTGCACAAAATCAGCTTGTCTCAACAATCAATAATATCTCTGTAACACAAGTCAATGTCAAAGCTGCAGAATCTCAAATCCGAGATGTGGATTTTGCTTCAGAATCAGCGAATTTCTCAAAACATAATGTCTTAGCACAAAGTGGAAGCTTTGCAATGGCTCAAGCAAATGCAATTCAGCAAAATGTCTTAAGGCTTTTGCAATAACCCAAAAAAATAGGGGGATAGGGGAGATAAAGGCTATAAATGAATAATTTTTTTGAAAAAAACCTTGCCTCTTTGGCAATTAAAAATCCATCTCTTGCGCTTAAGATTCAAAATATCACACCTAATCAAAAATATGAAGTTTTCATGGGTGAGGATGTTGCCAACTACAATATTGTGGATAAGTGTAATGAGGTGAGTATTTTTGCAACTTTGCCCTTAGAAGAAACAATGAGGCGGTTTGCTGATCTTAATGACTATGCCTATTATCCTTATTTGTATTTTTATGGGATAGGGAATGGAGTGCTGTATAAGCTTTTGCTAGGAAATGAGATTCTTAAAAGGCTAGTAGTCGTCGAGCCAGAGCTTGAGCTTTTGTTTATCGCGTTGCATTTTATTGATTTTTCACAAGAGATTTTAGAAGGTAAGATTGTTTTATATAACAAGCTTGAAAGCCAAGATATTGTGCAACTCTTTGAGCAGGATAAGCACTCCAAATTTTATGTCAAATCTTATATGTTTGAGATTTTCAATCCTTACTATGAGCGTTATCAAGAAGATTTTATGAGAATCAATCAAGATTTTATTAGAGCTATTGAGCACCTAGTCGTAGCAGTGGGTAATGATGCCAGAGATGCAATTGTAGGGATCAAGCATCACATTGCCAATCTTCCAGAAACAATACAGACACCTACCCTTATCGATTTGGTTGCAAAGCTTAAAAATCGTGATACAGCAATTATTGTCTCAACGGGTCCAAGCCTATACAAACAGATTCCTTTGCTCAAAAAGATTGCTCCTTATGCGACTTTATTTTGTATTGACGCCTCCTTCCCTATTCTTTATAAGCACGGGATTAAGCCCGATCTTGTGCTGTCTCTTGAGAGGGTTGAGGCGACTGCAAAGTTTTATGAGGAGATTCCAAAAGAGGCTTTTGAGGGAGTGGTTTTTGCCATTACCTCAATCGTGCATCCAAGACTTAAAAAGGCGATTTTGGAAAAAGGTGGGCTTATCCAATATAGCTATCGTCCATTTGGATATACGACTTATTTTGGAATCCATGAGTATGGCTATTTGGGGATTGGAATGAGTGCGGCAAATATGGCTTATGAGCTTGTAGTGCATTCAAGATTTAAGCGCTGCATTATTATTGGGCAAGATTTGGCTTTTGGTGAGGATGGGAGTTCGCATTCTAGGGATGCGGTTTATGGGAGTGATGAGATTAAGCCTAAGCAAAATAAAGTCTTTGTCAAAAAATATGGGGGTAATGGGGAGGTGGAGAGCACACAGGTGTGGAAAATGTTTTTGAACTTCTATGAAAGGGATATTGCAAACACGCCTTATGCTCTAAGGGTGATCAATTCAACTGAAGGGGGGGCAAGGATAGAGGGGAGTCTTGAGATACCCTTTGCCCAAGCGATTAAGGAGATTCCAAGGGAGATAAAAAGCGAGATTTCTCTTGATTTTCCTACTCAAGAAATACAAGAGGCAAATCTTAAAATCATCAAAGAAAAATGTGAAATTTGGCTCAAAGAAGGCAAAAAGAAGCAAAAAAGAATAGAAAAAGTCTTTTTAAAGGTCGCAAAAGTTTGCGAGGAGCTTGAGACACTCAATCAAGAAAAAAGATTGGAAGAGATTGATTATAAAAAATTAGATTCCCTTAGCCAAGAGATTGAAAAAATCAAACTTTTCTTCAAAGAGCCTGTGTTTAGCTCTCTTTTTGTGGATGCTTTGCAGTCTTATATCTTCCATCAAGAGCTTGATATTGCAAGGGTTTTGATCAAAAATACTGAGGATGAAATGCAAAAAAGAGCTAAGCAGATTGAGTTGATTTTCTTGCATAAATATTGGCTTTTTTCTCTTGCTGGAGGGATTGCAAATGTTTTGGAGGCTGTGAAGCTTGCCAAAAAAG
>CAUWEE010000159.1:0-2985 GCA_963557095.1 uncultured Helicobacter sp.
AAAAACTCAAGTCTATAGCTTCCACAACAATGAAGATGCGATTTCTGTAAGGATTCATCCGAGTGCAAATGCAAGTATCTTGGAGCTTACAAGCGCAGTAGAAGATGAAGTAGCAAGGCTGAATGAAGGGATCTTAAAAGAAAATGGCTTAAAGCTTGAGTGGAGTAGAGATCAGAGAGGCTACATCCTTGAGGCTATTGCATTGGTGAAGAGCAATATCCTTTATGGAGTCTTATTTGCCTCTATCGTGCTTTTTATCTTTTTGAGAAATTTCAGTTCAGTTTTTGTCGTTGCCTTTGTTATCCCTGTGAGTATTTTTGGGACTTTTATTATTTTGAGCTTTTTTGATCGTAGTCTCAATGTCGTCTCCCTTGCGGGGATTTCCTTTGCAATGAGTATGCTTGTAGATAATGCCATTGTCGTGCTTGAAAATATACAAAGGCATTATGCAATGGGCAAGACGATGTATAAAGCTTGTCTTGATGGCACAAGAGAGGTTGTAGGGGCGATCTTTGCATCAGTTTTGACAACGATTGCGATTTTTGTCCCCATCTTAGGGCTAGAGAGCGAGAGCGGACAACTTTTCTATGACATTGCCTTGAGTGCAACTTCTGCTCTTCTTATCTCCTTTTTTGTATCCTTGTTTGTTGTGCCTATGCTTGTATGCAAAATGCAGGGAATAAGTGTTGGGGGAGAGAAGATTGGAGCTTTGCTTAAGAGGGCTGCAAATTTTGTGTTTTATCCCTTTGATTATTTGGGGGGCTTGTTTTATGCTGTGATTAGGGTGATTTTAAATTTTGTTCTTCCATCTATATTTTGGCGTTTTGTGTGTATTGGGGGATTTATTATCCTAAGTGCATATCTCTATGGGCTTTTGTTCCCCAAGATTTCTTATTTGCCAAATGGGGATCAAAACTTTGCGATCTCTTACTTAAGTGCCCCTCCAGGCCTTTCTTATGAAGAGAGAAAAGAGATTGCGCAGAGATTTTATGAAGAAAATAAGACATATTTGTTGAGCAATGGCTATGAATCCAAAGCACCCAAAGATCCTCCAGCAATCAAGGATTTGTTTTTTATCGGCAATGATTCTTTTATGATGATTGGGGCGATTGCAGAGGATGCTAAAAGGATAGGAGAGCTAAGCCAGAGACTGCAAGTTGCGATCAACAATATCCCTTCTGTGCGTGGGAATGTTGTCCAACAAGGGATTTTTGATGCGGGCAATGGAGGTTTGAGCATCGATTTGTATTTGCAGGGATCGGATTTGGAGCTTTTAAGGAGCGATGCTTATAGACTGATTGAAGCCATCAAGGAGAAGATCCCACAAGCAAGCGTGCGTGCTATTCCTTCCCTTGAGATCAACAATAAGGAGCTGATTTTCCATCCTGATGCTCAGGCCCTAGCTCTCAATGGCTTAGATTCCAAAAAGTTTGGTGAAATTTTAAGCACAATCTTGAATGGAAAAACAATCGGTGAGTATCAAACTCCAAGCGGAAGAAATAACGACTTGGTGCTTAAATCCAAACAATATGAAAGTCTCACGCCAGAGGATTTGGGCTATGCGCAGATCTATACGCCACAGGGCAATATCATCTCACTCTATTCCCTTGCACAGATCAAAGAAGGCTATGGAATCACGCAGATTCGACACTTTGAGAGAGAAAGAAGTATTTTGCTCGTGATTCTTCCGCCCAAAGATATGGCGCTTGATGAGGCGATTGGGGTGATAAAGGGAGAAGTTTTGCCTTCACTTGAGCTAGATTCTAGGATTTTGCTCAAGGGGAGTGCAAACAAAATGGAGCAAACCAAAGATGAGCTTTTGGGTGGCTTTATCCTTGCCGTGGTGATTACTTATTTGCTTTTGTGTGCTCTGTATGGGAATTTTGTCTATCCTTTTGTGATTATTCTCACTTTACCTTTTGCCGTAGTTGGGGGCTTTATTGGCTTAAAATTGACCAATGTTTTTATTGCCCCAAAGCCGATGGATATTTTGGCAATGCTTGGAATGATCATCTTAGTAGGAAGCGTGGTGAATAATGCAATTTTGATCGTCTATCAGAGTTTGATCAATATCCGCCAATACAAGCTTCAAGCTTATCCGGCGGTTTTGGAAGCCACGCTTAGCCGAATCCGCCCCATTTATATGAGTATGCTTACAAGTGTTCTTGGGCTTTTGCCTTTGGTGATTTTTTCTGGAAGTGGGAGTGAGATCTATCGCGGACTAGGGGCGGTGATCGTGGGAGGGCTTGTGTTTTCAACCTTTGTAGCGATTTTTATTATCCCCGCTCTTTTGCTCTTTTTCGTCAAAAGAGAGCAAAAACATTATGGAGTTGCATCTTGAAAATCATCCTTTATACTCCCATCTATGCTCTGCTGCTCTGCTCTTCACTCTTTGCCCTAGATCTTGATGAGAGCGTGAATTTGGCCTTGCAGAGAAGTTATAAGATCAAAGAGCAAAAAATGAAGCTCCAAAGACTGCGTGCAGAGCTTGGAATATATGAGGGGAGCTATTATCCCAAAATTGATTTTGCCTACAAAGCTGGCTATGAGATTGACTCTAGTGAGTTTGGCAATAAAGCAAGCTTAGGAATGGAGCTCAATCTTTTCAATGGTTTGAAGGATAAGAATGCAATCGCAATGCAAGAGAGTATGATTTATTCTCAAGAAGAAGAAGTGAGGCGTGTGCAAGAAGAGATCAAATATATGACACAAAAGCTTTATGTGCAGATTTTACTTGCCAAGGGGAGCTTGGAGATCTCCAAAGAATCTGCCCATCTTTTGGAACTTCAGCTCAAACAAGCCCAACAATTCTACAAACAAGGCATTTCTGCCAAGAACAATGTCTTAAGCGTGGAGGTGAGCCTAGCAAGCGCGAGATTAGAAATCAATGCACATACAACAAGACTTAATTATCTGTTTTCTGCGATCAAAGAGATGATAGAGAGAGATTTTGAACTCTCTGATTTGAAGGATTTACCTCTGTGT
>CAUWEE010000160.1:0-2981 GCA_963557095.1 uncultured Helicobacter sp.
GCACACTTTGAATCAAGCTTTAATCATGTTGATACAGAAATTCTACTTACGCAGATTCCTGGAGGGATGATTTCAAATCTTGCAAGTCAGCTCAAAGAGCAAAATGCACTTGAGAAGATGAATGAGGTAGCAAGAGAAATCATAGAGGTGCGAAAGGATTTTGGCTATATTCCTCTAGTAACACCGACAAGTCAGATTGTTGGAACTCAAGCGGTTTTGAATGTATTGCAGAAAGAACGCTATAAGACTTTGACTACAGAATCAAAGAATCTCCTTTTGGGCTTTTATGGCAGAACTCCTGCTCCAGTGCGCAAGGATCTTCAAGAAAGGGCTGGACTTGTAAGTCAAAAATTTGATGAGGAGATGCCAAAGGCTAGAGAGGAGAGCAAAAGTTTTGCAAATAAAGAAAGCGATGTAATTTCGTATGCGCTTTTTGGAGAGGTAGCAAGGAAATTTTTTGAAGGTGGGGCTAAAAATGAAGAAGAAAAAAAAGAAAGCAGGGCGTTTGGGAATCATTTTGTCGTGCAAAGCGGGGGTGAAGAGTATGAGATCGAAATTTTGAGTTTTGAAAATCAAAGGGTGAAACTCAAAGTTGATGGGGAGGAGAAAAATATCCATATTTCTCCCTATAAAGATGAAGAGAAGAAAGAGCAAAGAGAAGATGCAATCTATGCGCCAATGGCAGGAGTTTGCACAAAGATTTTTGTGCAAGCAGGCCAAAAGGTGCAAAAGGGGGAGGTTTTAGGAATTATTGAAGCCATGAAAATGGAAAATGAGATCTTATGTCCCAAGGATGGAGAGATTGAAGAGATTAGCGTTGTTCAAAGCGAAAGTGTAAGTGCGCAAAAAGTTTTATTTTTACTCAAAAAGGATAGAGGATGAAATTGAGCTTGATTTTTGGCGGAAAGAGCTATGAACACGAGATTAGTATTGTAAGTGCCATTTCTCTTGCAAAAGTGCTTAGAAATATTGAACATTTTATTTTTTTAGATTATGAGCATCGCTTTTACTTAATCCCTTTGGAAAAAATGAAATCCAACACTTTTAGCTCTGGAGCATATAAGAAGTGCAAAGAACTTACTTTGAGTCATAGAGGTTTCTTATTTTCTAGTTTTTGGGGACAGAAAAAAATAGCTGTGCAGAAGGTTTTGAGTCTTGTGCATGGAGGAGATGGAGAAGATGGGATTCTTTCATCTTTGCTTGAATTTTATGAGATTCCCTTTATTGCACCACGCAAAGAAGCTGCAGTTTTGAGTTTTGATAAAGAGCTTACAAAAATTTATGCCCAAAGCAGAGGAGTTAAAACTCTGCCTTTTGAACTCCTAACAATTAATAAGATTCCAAAGAGCTTACAAAATTACCCTTCAATTCTTAAGCCAGCTCGACTTGGAAGTTCGATTGGGGTAAGTGTTGTGAAATCTCAAGAAGAATTAAGCTATCAGCTTGATTGTGCCTTTGAATATGATACAAAGGTTCTTGTAGAGCCTTTTATTCCTAATGTCAAAGAATATAATCTTGCAGGCTGCAAGGATGATGCAGGGAATTTTGTTTTCTCAATTGTGGAAGAACCTAAAAAAGCAGAATTGCTTAATTTTGAGAATAAATATTTGGATTTTTCGCGCACAGAGCAGGTTTTGCAAGCAGAGATCTCTCAAGAGTTGGAGAAAAGATTGCAGGAAAATTTTGTAAGGCTTTATGAAAATTGCTTTGAAGGCTCACTTATCCGCTGTGATTTTTTTGTGATTGATGGAGAGGTGTATTTGAATGAAATTAATCCTATCCCAGGCTCAATGGCAAATTATTTGTTTGAAGATTTTGCAGGGGTTTTAGAAAAACTTCTTCTTCCTTCAGTAAGACAGATTCGTGGCAATTATGCTTATATTCATAAGATTCAAAAAGCTAAAGGAAAGGCGTAGTTTGGCAAAGAAATTTTTGGACTTTGAGGGGGAAAAATTTGAGATTGCTTATGAGATGATCCTCAATCAAAGGCAAGAATGGCTAGTGTTTTTGCATGGCTGGGGGAGCAATAAAGAAATTATGCAGCAGGCCTTTGGCAAGCTTTTTTTGGATTTTAATCACCTCTATATTGATCTTCCTGGTTTTGGACAGAGTGAAAATCATATTGTGCTTGATACACATCGATACGCCAAACTAATAAAACATTTCTTGCAAGTTTTAAGAGTTGAAAATGCAATCATTGTCGGCCATAGCTTTGGTGGGAAAATTGCTACTTTAATTGAGCCAAAAGAATTGGTTTTGCTTAGCAGTGCGGGGATTGTGCCTCCAAAATCTTTGAAAGTCAAGATAAAGATTGGGCTTGCAAAATGTTTGAAATTTTTAGGAATCTCTTGCAAGAGGTTGCGCTCAAGAGATGCTGATTCTTTGAGTGAAGAGATGTATCAGACTTTTAAAAATGTTGTTGATGAGGACTTTTCCTCTATTTTCTCTTCTAGTGATTGCAGGGCTTATATCTTTTGGGGTAGGCAGGATATGGCCACGCCTTTAAGCAGCGGGCAAAAAATTACCTCACTGATTAAGGGGAGCAAATTTAAAGTTTTAGAGGGGGATCACTATTTCTTCCTTTATCATTCCAAAGAGATTGAGAGGCAGATTCTAGAATGGAGGCGATTATGAGTCGATGGTTTTTCTTGATTGATTTTGTTTTTTTATAAAGTTTGGCTTACTACTTGATTACAAATATGCAATGGTATAACTATAGCCTAATGCGAACTCTGACCAAACATCACAAGTGGAAATGGCACTTTTTGTATTTTATTTTTCCTGCTTTGATTTATTGCTTGTGCGGGATTTTGGGATTTGCACAGGTTTTTTATGTTTTTTTTGCGCTTTATCTACCCTTTTTTATTTTTTGGATTTACAAGCTTGATAGGCCTCTAAAATGGACAGGGAGAGTGTGGAGATTTTTTATTATTCTTGCAGTTTTTTTTGGGCTTGCTTTTCTTTTGAAGATTTTTTATGGG
>CAUWEE010000161.1:0-2980 GCA_963557095.1 uncultured Helicobacter sp.
TCAAGAGCCTTGTTTGTATCTTGTCGCACTGCTTTTCCTTCCTTATAGAGTTTGGCAACAGCGACACAGGATTGAGGGATTCCATTTTGGCAGGCTCGAAGATAGTATTCAAAAGCCTTTTTTTCATTTTTTTGAGTTGCTAGGCCATTTTCCAACATTCCTCCAAGGTTGTAGCAAGTAAAGGCATCACCATCTTCGCAAGCTTGAGTATAAATCTCGAAAGCTTTTTGATAGTCCCCAAAGTAATAGGCTTTAAACCCGTCATAGGGATCAACCTTGCTACATCCATGAAGAACAAAGAGTAGGATAACAAGTGGGATTGTTTTTAAAAACATATTGGACAACCTCAATTTTTATTGCATAAATTGTGCGACATGCGACTTTTTAATTATAGTTTATCTTGCCAATATTAGAGTGCCATTTTTAGCGTATAATGGCAGCTTTTATTTAAATTCTGTCATAAAGGATACAAAATGTTAGAAGGACAAATTAGAGAGAGTATTTCAAAATCTAATGCGAAAGCATTGAGGAATGATGGTTATCTAATTGCCAATATTTATGGGAGGGGACAAGAAAATATTCATTGTGCATTTAAAAGAAATGATTTTATTCGTGCAGTGAAAACAAAAACAAGCCTAATCTTCCCTGTAAAAGTCGGAGGAAAGGAGATTGAGGTGGTTATTCAGGAGTATCAAAAGGATCCTGTAACTAATGACATTTTACATGTTGATTTGATGATGGCTCAAAAAGGTCTTGTCTCCAAATATAAAATCCCAGTCAAAACTCATGGAAGTGCAAAGGGACTTAAAAATAAGGGCGTATTGATGATTTCCAAGAAGAGAATTGCTGTTCAATCTGCTCCAGAAAATCTTCCAAATTTTTATGATTTAGATGTTACAGATTTGGATGTTGGAGATGCAATTTTGGTTCGAGATTTGCCTGTAACTCAAGGAGTAAAAATTATCGAAAAAGATTCCGTTGCTGTTGTAGGTGTAATCAAAGCAAAATAATGCAAAAGCTTCTCATTGTCGGACTAGGGAATCCTGGTTCGCAATATTCTTCCAATCGACACAATATAGGCTTTATGGTTTTGGATCTTCTAGCAAGCGAATTTGATCTCCACTTTAGCGAGACAAGAAACTTTAAATCCTATATTGCGAGCAATCAAAAGATTATTCTTTGCAAACCTACAACTTATATGAATACATCTGGTGAAGCTGTTGCATTGCTTAAGAATTATTTCAAGCTTGAGGAGTTTTGGGTTGTATATGATGACTTGGATCTTGCTTTTGGAGATTTGCGCTTTAAGAGAGGAGGGGGTAGTGGAGGGCATAATGGCTTAAAGTCCATTGATTCCCATTGTGGAACTGATTATTGGCGCGCTAGATGTGGAATTGGGCGACCAGAGGAGAAATGCGATGTTGCCTCTTATGTGCTTTCTGATTTTGAGAGTAGGCCAAAAGAGCTTATAAAACAATGCGTGGATGCACTTAAGTTCTTTGTGCAAACTGGGGATTTTCAAGAGATGCAAAATCGCTTTACGAAAAAAGTCAAACAATGAGAGCCTTTTTTTTTGTTGGTAAAAATTATTTCAAATATTTTTTTGTGATTTTTATTGCCCTAGAGTTATTTTTTATCGGCGCGGATTCGATGAAATATGCTGATCAGTTTCCAGAATCTGCAAATTTAATCATCTTGTTTTTTGTTTATGATGCAATGTATGCGTTGAACTATACTCTTCCTTTGTCTCTTGTTTTGGGGGGAATTGTTTTTTATATGACTTTTTTAAAATCTGCTCAACTTTCGGCCATGCTTGCTTTGGGGTATTCAAAGAGAAGGATTTTAACTCCTCTTTTGGTTATAAGCGTGTTTTTTACCTTGATCTATATTGCTTTGAATGCTACACCTTTTGTTTATGCGCAAGAAAAAGCTGAAGCGATTATGGATAGAAATGCTTTGCAAAATGCACAGGAAGATATTTTTGTCAAATATAATGAAAATTATGTCTATTTTCAAAAAGTTTATCCGCTTTTAAATAAGGCCGAAAATATCAAAGTATTTGAACTCAAAGACGAAGAACTCACTTCATTTATTGAGGCAAAAACAGCTTTTTTTAGTGATGATTATTGGGTTTTAGATAATGCAAATTTGACAGAAATTAAGCAAGAATTTATCAAAAATCAAGATGTTCTTGAAGTCAAGCAGATACCCAAGCTTAAAATCTTAAAAGATTTTCGCCCAAAGGTTTTAGATACTTTTTCTAAAGATAAGCCAACTGTTTCAATTGTAGATGCTATTGTTTCTGCGAGAATTCTTATCTCCCAAAAGATTGATTTTGAAAAGGTAAGAGCGATCCTTTATAGTTTTATTGTGATTCCATTTTTTATTCCTTTGAGTTTGATGTGCATTGCTTATTTTGTTCCTTCACTTGCACGATATAGCAATATTTCTTTGCTTAGTTTCGGATTTGTTATTTTTTCTTTGATGATTTGGGGGATTTTCTTCTCGGTATCAAAATTAAGCATTAGCGGAATTATTTACCCAGAGATTGGGATCTTAGTTCCCATGGGGATTTTATCTGTTTTTGCATTGTTCTCATTTTTGAGAATCAATCAGATATAACCCTCTTTATTGGTTTGAATGCAAATCATTAATTATGCTAAGGATAGGTACTCCCATCGAGATAGGAGCACCTTGGAGAAAACACAAAAAACTTTTACAATATTCTTTGCAGCCTTTTGGGGAAAAGGCTGCATTGAATATTGATCTTGTCTTAAGAACTCCTCGACTTTTTACTTCACAAAAAGCTATCTTAGCGTGTCTCATAAGGATCACACTCTTCTTTTGTCGGTGTATATAAATCCTTAATTTGAGTAAATACAATGTAAATCAAATAAATTTTTGGAATAAAATTAAAATTCATAGATCAAATAAACTGTATCAATTTGATTTTTGAAGATTCTTATTGTGTTGGAGTTTT
>CAUWEE010000162.1:0-2976 GCA_963557095.1 uncultured Helicobacter sp.
GATGATAGCCCAGTGGGAAACAGACTCTCTATCGCTCTTCAAGAACTTGCTCCAGAAGCACAAGAACAAGTCATTACCAATGAAGTGGCTGCCACTTTCAATAAGCAAACAAAAATTCAAGAAAATCTCCTTGAAAATGCTGATGTTTTCTTAAATACTCCTGTTGTCAAAACTGGACTTCTACTCTCACAAATTGGTTACTTCAAGAAAAAAGCTTCTAAATTTTTATCCACTCAAATCAATTACAATCCCTCTATTGTTATCCTTACCCAAAAACGCGACAGGGAAAACTTTTATGTTGCAAACTCAATCGGCAAAAGCAACCAAAAGCTTATTGAGTATGGTTCTCTTCTAAATAGTGATCTAAAATTTGATTGGGTCAATTACTCTACAGCTTTAGGGCTTGAAATGTTTTTTAGATTGGTCTTTCCTGATACTCTTCCCTATTTTGAAGAAAAGTTCAAAGACAATCAGATTCAATATCAAACCAAAATTTATAAAATTGACAACAAGGGCTTTTTCCCCATCGATCTCTCCACTTATACTTCACCCAAGTCCTCTAGTGCTCCGACCCAAAAACCCCTTGAAGACTCGCTTAAGAATCAATCTCAAGAAATACAACAAGAGTCAGAAAGTCAAGAGTCAGAAAATACTCCTCTAAACCCTTAAAAATTCTATAGGCATTGTTCCTCTTTAGCATTTTTATTTAGGTAAATTATTTTTTTACAAATAGGCAAGATTTTCAATTTTGGTGATACAATCCAGCACAAATCATAGCAAAGGGAGCAAAAGAGAAATAGGAGTTCCTCTATGAAACAAGACATACAAAATGGATTAAGAGATTCTGTGATTTTTGGTGTGAGTTTTATCTTCCTTTATCTTGCAATCGCAGCAAATGGCTTAAACAACGATCTAAGCTTCTTTCAGACTCTCTCAAGCACGCTTTTTGTGTTTTCCACACCTCTGCAATTCCTCCTCACCCAAAGCTACAAAGAAGGATACCTTCTCATCCCCTTGATTTTGGCGATGAATGCACGGTTTTTGCTTATGAGCGCTACGCTCGCACCTTATTTTGCAAGAGTCAAACTAAGATCTTTGCTTTGTTCAAGTATTTTGATTTGTCCCTCTGTTTTTAGTGGATCTCTAGCACACTTCAAAAAAACAAAGAAAACCCCTTTGTCTATTTTCTAGCTCTAGGACTTCCCATCTGGGGAGCTTCTCTGCTCTGCACGGCAATTGGATATTATCTAGGTGCGCTTCTCTATTCCACCCAACTCAAAATCATCATCTCTATGGTTTTGCCTCTACAATTCACAGCTCTTGCTGCCAAACACTATCCCGATTACAAAGAAATCGCAAGCTATATTTTGGGTTTTGTTTTTGCTCCTATATTTTTGTCTCTCTCACCAAAATTCTATCTTTTGATTCTGCCTTTTGCCATTGGATTTGCAATACTACTCTTAGAATCTGGAGGTCAAAAAAAATGACTTATTGGGGATTATTGATATTTTCTGCTCTTACAATTTTATTTTGTCGTATTTTTCCTTTCTTGTTTGCCAATCATCCAATTTTGAGCAACAAGGATGGAAAGCTTTACAAATTCCTCACTTATAGCACACAGGCGATGCTTGGGGGGATTGTATATGCAACCGCTTTTGAATCGCAAACTATCAGTGAGTTTTTTGCAAATTTTTCCCCTCTTGAATTGATCAAAATCACCCTGCTCATTTTTATTTTCATTGCCACAATCAAAACTGATCGACTTCTAAGCATCTTTTTGCTCTCTTTTATAATCTTTGTAGCTTTTGTAATGTGGCTTTACCCCTCTTAGACAATCCTTGAGGGGTGAGTATAAATATTCATATTCTTCCCTCTCGCAAAGCCACAAAGTGTGATTCCATGAATTTGAGCAGTTTTTACTCCCAAGAAAGTAGGGGCAGTTCTTGAGATCACAACAGGAATCTTATGCATTACTGCCTTAACGACCATCTCTGCGCTCAATCTTCCACTCACAATAAGTATCGCTTCACTCGGATTTTCCCCACTCATTCTTGCCTTGCCACAGACCTTATCAATGGCATTGTGCCTACCAATATCCTCACTAACCAAGCTCTTTCCATCCTTAAACAAAAGCATCGCCTTATGCACACAGCCCGTCTGCAAATACAACTCACTCTCTTGATAAAATACTCTTACATTTTCCAAAACCCAAGCCCCACTCACCTGCAATTCGCTCGTATTAAACTCCACATTGATCTCATTTTCTACATTCCCCGTCACTCCCCCACCACAGCCCGATACAAGAGTTTTTTCCTTATAGAGATTGCTTAGATTGTTTTCATTGATTTTTGCTTCCATCCACACCTCTAGGCCATCTACTCTCAAGGAAGAAATATCCTCAAGACTCTCAATCACCCCCTCACTCAATAAAAAACCCAACATATGAGCATCCTCGTCCTGAGGAATGCACATCGTTGAGATGATCTTTTGCCCATTAAGATAGAAATTCACGCGACTTTCCAAAATCAAAACATCTTCCTTGACAACTCTTTCCCCCCCTTCAAAACGAGTAATATTTAATTTCTTTAAAATTTCCATCAGCAAACCTTTCTTTAAGTAAAATCAAAATTTTATAACCCAAACATAAGGAAAAAAATGAAAAATCTCTATTTTTTCGCGCTATCTGCGCTCCTTGGAATCGAACTTTTTTTGGGAATCTCTGTCGCTCCCCTTATCTTTTTTCCGCAAAAATTCCATCTTGATATCCCACTCAATCACTTTCAAAGCGGGATCTTAATGAGTGCAATTTTTGTCAGGTTTGGCTACCTGCTCTTGGTGGGATCAGCATTTGGAATAATTTATAGTTTTTGGAATAAAAACAAAGTCCTAATCGTGATCTCACTTCTTATCCTAGGCTTTACAGGAATTTTTGTTTTTTATTGCACTCCTCTTATTCTTCAAGCTCAAGATCTTCAT
>CAUWEE010000163.1:0-2948 GCA_963557095.1 uncultured Helicobacter sp.
AAGGGTGCAGATTATGAGGGTAAAGAAGTTGCTGGCAGTGAGTGTGCAAAGGAAGTGCGATTGTTAGATTTTCTTCAGGGAAGAAGCACAACGGCTATAATTCAAAAAATCAAAGGAGAACAAGATGGTAGCTCAAGAGTTTCAAGAGCACATTGAGGTAGCAAAAAAGACACTTGAGGGTCTGGGATCTAAAATTGAAAAAGCTGCAAGCTTACTTGTCCAAACGCTAAAAGAGGGAAACAAAATTTTGATTTGTGGCAATGGGGGGAGTGCAGCAGATGCGCAACACTTCAGTGCAGAGCTTACTGGGCGCTATAAAGTTGAGCGGGTAGGGCTGCCTGCCATTGCTTTAAGCACAGATACTTCAGCACTTACAGCCATTGGCAATGACTATGGATTTGAATTTGTTTTTTCACGCCAAATAGAAGCTTTGGCAAAACAGGGGGATCTTCTTTTTGGAATCTCTACAAGTGGTAATTCCCTCAATGTTGTCAATGCTCTTAAGCTTGCCAAGGAGAAAAATTGCAAAAGAATTGGCTTGAGCGGAAAGGGTGGAGGTGTTATGGATGAGTTTTGTGATTTGCATCTTGTTGTTCCAAGCGATAATACGCCAAGAATTCAAGAGATGCATATCTTCATCATTCATCTTTTGTGTCAAAAAATTGATGAGGCTTTTGTGTGAAAGTTCCTAAGCTTAGCTCTGAATTTTTGCGCAAAATTTTTATTTCTGCTTCTATCCGTCGCTGGAATGATCAAGCTTGTCCAGTAGAATTTGTTGAGCTCGATAAACAGGCTCACAAAATGTTTATTGCTTATTTTTTGGCTTCTTATGAAGAGCATTTAAGGGGAGTGAAGATTGATTGGGAAAAGATGATTTTGTATTTTTGCTTTGAGTTTTTTGAGCGTATGGTGCTTACTGACATTAAGCCACCAGTTTTTCACAAGCTTCAAAAGCATCATCGCAATGAATTGGCAAATTTTGTCACGCAGGAATTGCAAAATGAGCTCCAACCCTATGGAATGCTAGAAAAACTTGAAAATTATCTCAAATCCCCTCCACAATGTATTGAAGTAGAAATTTTGCGAGCATCACATTTTTATGCCTCAAAGTGGGAGTTTGACATCATTTATCACTTCAATCCCAAAATGTATGATGTAGAAAACATAAAAAGAATCATTGATTCCGAGGTAGAGCAGTTTTATCACCTAGCAGGAATCGCACACATTACCCTTTATCAGAAGTGTCGAGAAATTATTGCAATGTTTGGACAACTTAGATTTCAAAAACGCTGGAGTCAAACCCCAAGAGTTCCAGAAACTAGTGTTTTGGGACATACGCTAATTGTGGCGATTTTGGGATATTTTTTGAGCTTTGATTTGGAAGTGTGTCAAAAAATGCGAATCAATCATTTTTTGTGCGGACTTTTTCATGATTTGCCCGAGATTTTGACACGAGACATTATTTCTCCAATTAAACGAAATGTAAAAGGACTTGATGAACAAATTAAACAGATTGAAAAAGAAGCGGTGCAGGAGAAAATCCTATCCCATGTTCCTCCCAATATTGCTGAGGATATTTTGTATTTTACTCAAGATGAATTTAGCAATCGCTATAAGGTTGAGCATTTGATTTATCAGGTTGAGAGTGCAGCTGATCTTTTGCAAAACTTTGACCACGACACAGATAATGCAGTGTGTGGAGAATTTATGAAGTTTTGCGATCGTTTGAGCGCATTTTTGGAGGCTAGAATTTCAATTAGGCATGGAATCTCTAGCAAAGACTTACTTGAGGGATCAGAAGGGATTTATGGGGTTTGTAAAGATTGGACGCTTAGGGATGTAGACTTTGGAAAGATTTTGAGGGATTTTATGCTTTGAGCTAAGCGATTTCTCTAGGAAAGAGTTTGGGAATAAGATGAACTCTATGAGATAAGAAACTTTATATTAATCTGGAGTTTTGAGAGTGTTAAAAAAGTGTGGCTTATATCTATGTCTTTGTTCATCTCTCTTGGGAGTTGAACCCTACAAGAGGCATTATCTCTCGTTTATTACACAAAATGATGCTTATGTTAATCCCATGATTGATCAATATTATACTGCTGGACATGGCTTGACTTATGCTTCAAGTGAAGGGGATTATGGATGGTTGAATGTTTTTGGCTTGATTGATGGGCAAACTTCTTTTAGTCTTTCTTTGACTCAAATTCTCTATGCTCCAAAAGCTAAATTTGATCCCCTTCCTCCACTTGATGATCATCCTTACGCAGGATTTTTAAGTCTCACTTTTGGAATCCATCATCGGAGCGAGAATGTGCTAGAGAGTTTGGGATTGCGTATGGGGGTAAGTGGTAAGATTGCTTATGGGCAGGCAGTGCAAGATAGAATCCATGCAAATTTGGGGGTTGGGTTGGCACAGGGATGGGGGACACAAATTGGCAATGAAATGATTGTTAATGCGTATTATGAGCTAGTTTATAAGCACTCTCTTTGCAAGAGTGCTTATTTTGATGTGGATATCTTGCCCTCATTGGAATTTGCGCTAGGAAATGCAAATATCTATGCAAAGTTCAATGCTTTTTTGAGGTCGGGATACAATCTTTCAAGCACTTTTTTATCTCAAGGTATTATCGGAGAGAATGGGGGGATGCAAACAGGAAGAGTTTATGCTGATGGAGTGGGATTTTTTGTTTTTTTTGGCTTGAGTGGGGCTTATGTTGCTAGAAAAATGGCAATCAATGGAAATCTTTTTGGCAGAGATTCTTATTCAAGAGCTGTAAGTCTAAGTCATTGGATTGCAAACCTTGAGACAGGATTGAGCTTTGTGTCTGGAGCCCTTTCATTGACTTATAAGGTGATTTATTCAAGCATAGAATTCAGACAGCAAAAAGGTGCTCACGCTGTTGGCATCATCTTGCTTGCTTATAGTTTTTGATAAGATTACTTCATTA
>CAUWEE010000164.1:0-2945 GCA_963557095.1 uncultured Helicobacter sp.
GCTTTATTCCTTGCAAATACAATCGCTTTGAGCTATTTAAACACAAAAAACTCACAAAAAAGCGTCACTGATCTTCTGCCTCAAAATCTTCAAGCACCACAGATTCCAAACACAACAAAAGAGGAGAAATAAGAATGCTTAATCAAATTTATACTCAAACCCAAGCCTCAATGAATAAAACCATCGATTCACTCAAAAGAGACTTCTCTACACTTAGAAGTGGCAAAGTCTCCATCTCTATCCTTGATAATATTAGGATCAATTACTATGGCACAGCCACTCCACTCAACCAAGTCGGATCGGTAATCGCCACAGATGCGACGACAATCGTTATCACTCCTTGGGAAAAACCTCTAATCAAAGATATAGAAAAAGCCATTCAAGAAGCCAATATCGGAGTCAATCCCAACAGCGATAGCGAGAATATCAAGCTCTTTTTTCCACCAATGACTCAAGAGCAAAGAAAAGAAGTAGCTAAAGATGCCAAAGCAATGGGAGAAAAAGCAAAAGTTGCTGTGCGCAATGTGCGTCAAGAAAGCAATAATGCTGTTAAAAAACTCGAAAAAGACAAAGAAATTACGGAAGATATGAGTAAAAAAGGACAAGATGAGATTCAAAAATACACAGATGAATTTGTCAAAAAAATTGATGAAATGGTGAAAACAAAAGAAGAAGAAGTGATGAAGGTTTAGAGGGGAAAATGGATATTAAAAAATACTACACTGATTGCAATGCCTTGCTTGAAGGGCATTTTTTACTTAGTAGTGGAAATCATTCTGCCTTCTATCTACAATCTGCAAAAGTCTTAGAAAATCCAAAAGTTGCTCAAGAACTTGCTCTTGCTTTGGCTAAACAGATCAAAAACTATGGCTTAGAAGTGGATTGCATCTGCTCACCTGCACTGGGTGGAATCCTTGCAGGATATGAGCTTGCAAGGGCTTTAGGTGTGAGATTTATCTTCACGGA
This sequence comes from uncultured Helicobacter sp., assembly GCA_963557095.1. Classification (GTDB taxonomy): domain Bacteria; phylum Campylobacterota; class Campylobacteria; order Campylobacterales; family Helicobacteraceae; genus Helicobacter_G. Next base: position 967 of record CAUWEE010000164.1, read on the forward strand.
GCGAGTAGAGGGAAAAATGTGCTTAAGACGCGGCTTTGAGGTCTCAAAAAATGAGAAGATTCTTATCTGTGAAGATATTATCACCACTGGAGGATCTGCCCTTGAGTCTGCAAAGTGTGTCGAGGTTTTGGGAGCTAAGATTGTAGGATTTGCCGGACTTGCTAATCGCGGCTTTTGCAAACGCATAGGCTCAGATCTACCAAGTAAGACTGAAGCCAAACTCCCACCTTCACTTCCTCTTTTTGCTCTAGAAGATTTTGTCTTTGAAATCTATCAAGCATCAGATTGCCCTCTATGCAAAGAGGGCAAAACTCCAGCGATCAAACCTGGGAGTCGTGGAAACTGATGGCTAAAAGCCAAAATTCAAAAACTCAAAGCCTCCTCATCCCACGACTAAAAGCCCTAATTATTGATGTATTCATGATCTACACTCCCATTCTTTACCTAATGACTTATATTATTTTGGGGAGCAAGGAGGCTCTTTGGCAGAATCAAGAGGCGATTTTCCTCTGTGTTCTGCTCTATGGCGCGATTGATTCCACCTTTTGTGCTTTGAGTATGCAAACTCCAGGTATGAAAGCGCAAGGTTTGTTTCTCTGCAGAAAAAATCAGCAAAAAGTGAGCTTTTTCTTATCGCTTACTAGATTTTTTGTCTGGCTTTTAAGCATAGGCTTAGTTTTTGGCTTAATTTTTCCTTTTTTGCGCAAAGACAGAGAAACTTTTCATGATCTTCTTTGTCACACTAAAATCTTTGGCACTTTGAAATCTATCTAGAATATCTTATGTGGATTGAGAATCCCCAAAGGATCAAAACTTTTTTTGATTTTTCTAAAGAGCTCTAAATGAGCTTGAGAAAAGGCTAGGGGCATAAATGAAGCTTTTGTCAAACCAATGCCATGCTCTCCACTCAAAGTTCCCCCCAAAGAGATGGTGATCTCAAAAAGCTCTCTAACTGCCTCATAGCCTTTGTGCAAATCTTTGAGATCCTTGAGCATTACATTTGTATGGATATTGCCATCTCCAATATGACCAAAGCAAGGAATAGCAAAGTCATATTTTTCTCCAATCTCTTGTTTGGCTTCCAAAAACTCCGCAACCCTGCTACGCGGCAAGGTGATGTCTTCATTAAGTTTTTTAATCCCATAGATACTATTGGCTTGGGATGCATTTTTACGCCCAAACCAAATCTTTTCTTCTTCTTGCGCATCTTTTGCCTCTTGAAAAATCACAGAAGAGAGAGAAAGTTTTCTTATCTCTTCTAGCTCTTCATTCAAACTCGCTTGAGTATTAGAAGTGAGTTTCACAATCAAAACTGCTTCTGCCTCTGAAGGATAGATTTGATATTTTTGATTCAAAGCCCCAATCGTCAGAGAATCCAAAAACTCCATTGCATAGGGAGTAATCCCACTTAGGAGAATCTTAGATGCAGTGCGACTTAGATCTCTGATATTTGCAAAACAAATCAAAACTGAAGTGGAGCATTTTGGCAAGGGCTTAAGTTTGAGCGTGAGCTGACTAATAATCCCTAGTGTCCCCTCACTTCCACATAAAAGCCCCAAAAGATCATAACCTGCAACATCCTTGTAAGTCCTATGCCCAACTTCGATAAGCTCTCCACTGCCAAGCACAACACGCATTGATAAAACATTGTCTTTGCTCACGCCATATTTAATGGCACTCATTCCCCCCGCATTTTCTGCAATATTCCCTCCAACAGTGCTAAAAGAGCTACTTGCAGGATCGGGTGGGAAAAAAAGATTATGGACTTTGAGAGCCTTATTTAGATCTGCATTGATAAGGGCAGGCTGAACCACTGCACAGAGATTTTCCTCATCAATTTCAAGGATTTGGTTGAGATGTTTTTGAAGGGCTAAGATAATGCCTGAATTGATGCTTCCTCCACTCATCCCGCTCCCTGCTCCTCTTGGTGTGATTGGGATTTGATGCAGATTGGCATAACACACAATCTCTACAATCTC
>CAUWEE010000165.1:0-2939 GCA_963557095.1 uncultured Helicobacter sp.
TATAAGTTTGTGTTGTATGACTATTGCTCAAATCAAAAAATCCGCCCACAAGCAAAGCGGGATGAATAAGATGATTGAATTTCAGACTAAGGCCCAGCTTGCGCGTATTGTAATCCGCATGCTCAAGATAACCATAAGCCACATCGATTAAAAATTCACTTTTTGGATTTGGCCCTCTTGAAAGCAAAAAAGCAAGATTTTCCAAGGCAAGCTGCTTTGAGGCATTGAGCGCATCTCTAGCAGAGATTAGAGAGGCATTTTGTGCAAGGCTATCATTGCTTCTTTGATAGATTGTCTTATCAATATCAGCAATTGCAGCAAAATATTCTTGATATGTTTTAGGAAGCTCCTCTTGCAAATAAATCGTCTGCACTGCATCTCCTGCTGCAAAATCTTCAAGATCGCTTGGGTGAAAAGCTGTCCTTTTAAGATAGGGGGTTAGGGTTTGCTCTGCATGCTGATAATTCAAATCCAAAATATTATTACCCCGCGGAAGAATATGATCGAATTTCTGAGTATGAGCTTTTAAATTACCAAGATCAAGATAGATACTTTTCCCCACCTTCATCCAAGTTCCCCTACCGATTGGCACAAACTCAAGCATCCCCCCTTCAATCTCATAATCATTGGCAATAAGCTTGGAGTTGCGCGGTCCTATTGAACTGACATCAAAAGCAATCTGAAGCCTCCCTCCCTTGCCTTGAAAATAAGATCCATCAACACTAAGGCTATGCAAACTTTCATCCACACTTGAGATGGGCAAAGCACCAAAACCTGCCATCACAAGCCCACTTTGATTTTTTAGCTGAGTTTTACCCCCAATTAAAGAGCCATTTGCAAAACTACTTAAGGCCATAGCTGCTCTAGGCTGTGAAAGACTTGCAATCTGCCCAGCTCCTGCCAAAACTCCTCCAGATGTAAGCACAACGCCCTCTGTATGAAGCCTTGTGCTAGATTGAGAACCCAATTCAATCCTGCCCCCATCTTGAGCATAGACCCTCCATTGAACCGTGCCACTCCCTTCAAGTTTTATCACTCCACCACGATAAGCATAGGCATTTTTATTGACTATGCCAGAACTAAGCAGAAAAATCCCCTGCCTCTCCGCATAAGCATCACTTGCAGTGAGCACTCCCTTGAGTTCCAAAACACCTTCTAAGACTCTTGTCGCACCTTCATAGGAATTACTCCCGCTCAAGCTTAGCTTGCCCTGTCCAAGCTTTAATAAGCCTACTCTTTTGAGATCCTTCAAAGCTTGTCTTGGAGAATTGCGTGCCCCATCAAAATGCCACCTATCATCCCATAGACGCTGTTCAATATTGTTGCTAAACTCTCCATCCATCCCCTGTGTGTTAAGAGTATAAAAAGCTTGACTTTCCCCAGCAAAATATTGCACATCTTTTGCATTCAAGCGATTGATATCCAGCCTTGCCAAACCACTCAAGGCCTTATTCACATCCAAAATCCCTTGTCCAAATACTTCCTCTTTTGAAAGCCTAACAATGCCTTCCGAACCACCGCTCTTGATTCGATTATTCAAAATCTCTTCAACCTCTGTATCGCTATAGCCTACTCTCTTAAGATCTTCTTTGACTTTATCTGTATCGATCTCTCCTTGTGAAGTTTTGGGTGGATCCTTGTCAATATAGATTACATTGTAAAGCGATTTTCTCCCCCGACGCTTTACAATCAGCTCTGGTGCTTCAAAATCACTATTTGCTGTTGTGAGCAAAACATCTGCAATTTGTGAGCCATCTAAAAAAGCAAATTTTTGCTGCACAAGCATTGCCGCTCCGCTTACCATTGGGGTTGCCATAGAAGTCCCACTCATTGCGCAAAAATCCTCTTGCGTTCCACTACCACAAAGAGGCATCTCTTCTTTGCCTCCAATCTTTCCTGCATCAAAATAGGCATTGGCCGAATCAATATTTGTCCCAGGTGCAGTAATCCCATAAAGTTGTGCGCCCTTAAGCGCATTGCTATAAATAGCAGCGCCACTACACTCATAGGATATTCCCGAACTACTTGTGCATTTACCACTCTTAATGCTCAAAGTCCTCTTCCCATTAACATTGCTCACTCTTATCCCATCAGCATCCAAGGCTCCAACCACAATCCATGAGCGCAAATCTTCATCATAGCTTGCTGCAACAGCGGCGGCACTAGGACTAATTCTCCCATCATTACCTGCGCCAAAGACATTAAGAATCTTCTTTTCTTTTGCAAGTCGAATCAAATGCAAGACATCATGGGGTTTGCCACTGATTTTATAAGCCAAAAGCGTATCAAAATAATAAGCTGCACTAAGACTAGAGGAATCCTTCTTAATATTTTCATAGCCATTGCTTAAGCCAATATTGATCAAAGGATAGTAGTTTGCAGCTTCCCAGCTGTTGTTGATAATCTTGACATTCCAGTCTTTGACATCTTCATAAAGATTGCCCCGATAAGTCAAGCGGGGATTAAGCTTGCCTAGTCCATAATATTTGCCCATATATGCGATGCCATGAGGATCTTTATCGCCAAGCTTTGCACCAATAGCAATGCCTGCAACATGAGAACCATGCCTAATATCTTGCATAGTGCTAGAGCTTCCACGCTCACAGCAAGTGACATTGATAAGCTCTTCATCCTTGCCTTTGAGACTCTTGTGATTTGTATTAAAAGTCGAGTCAATGATTCCAAGACTGATACCCAAACCATTGATGCCTGCATTATTTTTATAAGCCTCATCTAGGTTGATCGTATTCCAAGAGTTTTTGAGGACATACAAAAGATCACTCGCCCACAAGAAAGGCGTGATATATAAAATTAGAAAAAATGTCTTCAAGTTTTTCATTCTTTTTTTCTATCAATTATTTGTAATTACTGCTTGAATAAATTCCTCACTAAGAAATTCAATCCAAGAAACTAAAACTCTAAACAACTAGTCCAAAGAC
>CAUWEE010000166.1:0-2931 GCA_963557095.1 uncultured Helicobacter sp.
CCTACAGGAAAAATGACACTTGGCAACTATCTAGGGGCTGTAAAAAATTGGGTTGATTCTCAAGAACGATATGAAAATATCTTTTGTGTTGTCAATTCTCATGCAATTACAGTGAAACAAGATCCAGAACTTTTGAGAGAGCAAACTTATGAAATGGTCGCGTTACTTTTGGCCTGTGGAATTGATCCTAAGAAATCAAGTCTTTTTATTCAAAGCGAGATTGATGCACATCCCGCACTAGCTTGGATTTTGAATTGCAATATTGCAATGGGCGAGATGGAGCGAATGACGCAATATAAAGATAAGGCACAAAAAAATCCCAAAAATATCAATGTCGGATTGTTTGATTATCCAGCCTTGATGGCAAGTGATATTTTGCTCTATCAGACTGATCTTGTCCCTGTGGGTGAGGATCAGAAGCAGCATCTTGAACTTGCGCGTAATGTGGCACAGAAGTTCAATCGTGATTTTGGAGAATGTTTTAAGATCCCTAAGCCTTTGATTGCTGGAGTTGGAGCGAGGATTATGGGGCTTGATGATCCAACGAGCAAGATGAGTAAATCCAATCCTGCAGCCAACCACGCGATTTTTTTACTTGATAGTGCAGAAGAGATTGAGGGAAAGATCAAAAAAGCAAAGACAGATTCACAAACAGAGATTGTCTTTGATCCCCAAAGATTAGGACTTTACAATCTCTTGTGTATTTATGAGCTTTGCAGTGGAAAAAGTAGAGAGGACATCCAAAAAGAATTCAAAGGCTGTGGATATGGAGTCTTCAAAAAATCTTTGAGTGAAGTGATCAATATGAGACTTGAGCCAATTCGGAAGGAATATAAAAGACTAATTGGCGACAAGGATTATCTAAGATCTGTTTTGGATGAGGGAAGAGAGAGGGTTGCTCCCATCGCAGAGGAAACATACAAAAAGGCTAAAGAACTTGTAGGTTTGCTCTAGAATGTTCCCAAAATATTTACAGATTAGGAATAATCTTAAAGCTTATGAAATTTCTAGCATAATGAAGGAGTATTTATGAATAAAAAAATTTTGCTTTCAATTTCCCTAACGATGACTTTGCTCTTGGGGTTTGATGTTGAAGAAATGCCCAAAATTCAAGGAAGAGTTGCACCAGAGATTGGGAATACACAGGTATATTCTTTTAATGCTTCTATTGAAGAGGCTTCAAAAGTCGTTGTTAATATTTCTACACAAAAGAAAATTAAAAATCAAGCCACAATTCATCCAATGTTTAATGATCCCTTTTTTCAGCAATTTTTTGGGGAGTTTTATAACCAGGTTCCTAGAGAAAAGGTAGAACGATCACTTGGGAGTGGTGTGATCATCTCAAGCGATGGTTATATCGTGACAAACAATCATGTCATTGAAGGTGCAGATAAGGTGATTGTTGCTCTACCTGGAAGCAACAAAGAATATACAGCAAAAATTATTGGCGTGGATTCAAGGACAGATTTGGCTGTGATTAAGATTGAGCAAAAGAATCTGCCTTTTATTAAGTTTGCTGATAGCTCTCTTGTCAAAATAGGAGATCTTGTTTTTGCTATTGGTAATCCATTTGGCGTGGGAGAAACAATTACACAAGGAATCGTATCTGCACTCAATAAAAGCGGGATTGGGATCAATGATTATGAAAATTTCATTCAAACTGATGCTTCCATTAATCCTGGAAATTCTGGTGGGGCATTGGTGGATAGTCGTGGGGCATTGATTGGGATTAATACCGCAATCCTTTCAAAAAGTGGTGGCAATCAAGGCATTGGTTTTGCTATCCCTTCAGATATGGTTAAGCGCATTGTGAAGCAACTTATAGAGAAAGGAACAATTCGTAGGGGTTATCTTGGGGTTGGCATCCAGGATATTGGCCCAGATTTGAGGGAGACTTATGGAAATCATGAGGGTGCTGTTGTTGTTAGTATTGAAGTAGATTCTCCAGCGAAAAAAGCAGGGCTTATGGTTTGGGATCTCATCACTAAAGTTAATGGTCAGCCAATTAAAAATTCTGCAGAGCTTAGAAATCTTATTGGGACGATGAATCCAAATGAGAAGATCACTCTAACTTATGTGCGTGATAAGCAAGAAAAAACTATCTCTTTGGTTTTGGTAGAAAGTAAAGATACAAAAGGCAAGAGTTTTGATGCACAAAAATCTAATAAAGCAGAAGGATTGGAGGGTGTTTCAGTGCAAGAAATTACACCTCAAATGCGACAGAAAAATCGACTTTCAAGAGATATTGAAGGGGTTTTAGTGACTAAGGTAAGTGCAGAAAGCAAAGCCTATGAAGCTGGTCTGAGAATTGGCGATATTATTGCTCAAATTGAAAATATTGCGATTAAGGATATTGCAAGCTATAAAAAGGCACTTAAGCAATTTAAGGGGAAGAATAAAAGAATGCTCATTTATAGTTCAAATGGAATTAAGACTATTGTTGTTAAATAAATTTTTTTAAACATTATGCTCGCTTGCCAAATTCATACTTTGGCAAGTGCCACCTATCTCCCTCTTGCAAATTCAGCTTGAAATCTATGTTTTTTGATAGGATTTTGTTTTGAATTTCCTAGTAAAGGTTTAAAGATGGTTGAGCGATATTCCCGTGATGTGATGGCGAAAAAATGGAGTCTCAAAGCAAAATATGATGCTTGGCTAGCAGTTGAGAAATCCCTTGTGAAGGCTTGGTGCAAGCTAGGATTGATTCCCCGTGAAGATTGTGAAAAAATCTTAAAGAATGCAAATTATAAACTTGAAGAGATTGAAGAGATTGAGAGAGTAACAAAGCACGATTTGATTGCTTTTACAACTTCTGTGGCGAGCTCTTTGGGAGAAGAGAGTCGATGGGTGCATTATGGAATCACAAGTAGTGATTGTATTGATACAGCCAATGCTTTGCAGATGCGAGATTCTCTTTTGTTGATCTTGGAG
>CAUWEE010000167.1:0-2907 GCA_963557095.1 uncultured Helicobacter sp.
CATCCCTCCAAGCCAACGATAATTGACATAAGGCACACCTACGCTCTCTGCATATTCTTTGATCGTCTCGCTTGCTTGCTTCTTGGTCCCAACAAACATAATCGTCTTGCCCTCTGCTGCAGCATCACGCACGATGTTATAGGTATAGCGAAAATATCGGATTGTTTTTTGCAAGTCAATGATGTGGATATTTTTGCGAACACCAAAAATAAATCGTTTCATTTTTGGATTCCAGCGTCTTGTTTGATGTCCAAAATGCACACCGCACTCTAAAAGATCTTTCATTGTAACCATAAGGCTTCTCCTTAAAAAATATTTTGGTTTTTCCTCCACGCTCCTTAACCTCACTAAAGTGAAGCAACCTTTTGAAGAATTAGCGTGTGCGTATTGCTTTGGCAAAGCCAAATAAGGAAGGCGTCATTCTATCAAAACTCTATTGTTTTTGATGAGAAATCACCGCCGAGCAGCCATTTTTCATCTAAAACAAAATTCAAGCTTTTAAAATCAAAGGAGAAAAAGATTTCAAAACAATCTTTATCCGCTCACCAATTTTTACCCCCTGCACCTCAAGCGGATGGCATACAAATGAAAAAATTTCTCCCTCAAGCAGAACATCCACGCGAGCATACAAAGACAAAACTTTAAGATCCAAAACCTCGACATTAAGCACAATGTCATTTTTGCTAAAGCTCTCTTTTGGGCTTTTGATAGATAAGATTCTTCCCTGCTCTATCTCAAAAATCTGATCACTCAAGCGATAAATTTCAGAAACATGATGACTGACTAAAATCATTGCAAACTTAAGTTCTTTTTGCAAAAGATTTATCTCATCAATAATCTTATTTTTGATTCTAAAATCCAAAGCACTCAAAGGCTCATCAAGCAACAAAAGTTTGGGTTTAGATGCCAAAGCCCTTGCAAGTGCAACTCTTTGAGCCTGCCCACCAGAGAGCTGATGTATTTTATGCCTTGCAATATGATGAAGCTCCATCATTTCCAAAAGTTCATAAGCATAATCCCTAGAAGCATTCTTCCCAAAACAAATATTTTCAATCACATTAAGATGAGGAAAAAGCGCATAATCTTGAAAAACAAAACCAAGATTGCGTTTTTGTGGGGGTAAAAATATAGATTTATCATTCCACACTTCTCCATCAACCACGATACTCCCCTTATCGGGTTTTACAAGTCCAGATAAGATTTTTAAAATTGTGCTTTTTCCCGCCCCACTTGCTCCAAAAAAACTTACTCTTTGAGCCTCTCCAATCCTCCCACTCACACGAAGTTGAAATTCTCCCTCAATGCCTTGCAAAGTCTTTGCAAAATCAAATTCAATCATTTCTCCCTCAAATAACGCTTATTTATCCACAAAATCACAAAAAGTAAGCCTGCACACACTACAAAGAGACTAAAGGCATATTGATGCGCCAAAGCATAATTTAGTGCCTCAACCTCATCATAGATGGCAATACTTGCCACGCGCGTCTCTCCAGCAACATTCCCTCCTATCATCATCACGACTCCAAATTCACCTATAGCATGGACAAAAGTTCCTACACAGGCCAAAAGAAGTGAGGGCTTAATATTTGGAAGAAGCACAGCAAAAAGAGTAGAAATCTCCCCCTTTCCAAGCACGAAGCTTGCCTCTTGCAGCTGTGGTGAGAGAGATTGCAAGCCACTTTTAATTGGATTAACCATAAAAGGCAAGCCAAAGATAAGGCTAGCAAACAAAACACCCTCAAAACTAAAAACAAGCTTAATGCCAAAGTTTTGCAACAAAAACTCACCAAAGCTGCTTTGAGGAGAGAAACAAAGCAGGAGATAAAAGCCAAGAACAGTTGGAGGCAAAATCAGAGGAAGCCAAATCAAAACTTCAACAAAAATCTTCCAAACACTGCTTGAACGATGCAAATAATAAGCCAAAAAAATCCCAATAGGCAACAAAAAGCAGGTAGTCAAAAATGCGAGCTTAAGAGTCAAAAACATTGTCTGCCAAAACATTACAAGGCCCTCAAGATAATCTCATTTGATTTGACAAACCAAAAACACTCCATCCCCTCCTCCAAGCCTAACTCCCTAATCGCCTCAAGAGAGACAAGAGAATAAATCTTTTCATTCAAAAATCCCAAAACAACCCTTGCCATAATAGAATTGTGGGTAATTGACAAAATGGGGGAGAGAAACTTGTTTCTTGCGCTGATTTGTGAAGTTCGTGCAAGCATTACATCACTTTCTTTGAAATGGATTCTAACTTTTTGCAAAGGCTCAAAGCCATCTCCCAAACTCATCACTCCAAAAATCCCCCCTTGATGCCTAAGCTTAATCAAACAAAGCTGATCTTCCTTTTGAATTCCTATCACCTCACATTCAAGCTCATTCATTTATCGATCATATCCAAAGCGTTCAAAAATTTTTCTTCCAGTCTCACTCATCACAAAGCGAGCAAAGGCTCTAGCGAGTTTTTCATTTTTGGTTTTTTTAAGAATGATAAAGGCTTGCTCAATGGGAGGATACAAATTTTTATCCAAGATTCTATAAGTCATAGTCTTATCAAAAATCACTAAAGAAAGGGCACTAAGTCCAAGCTCTGCGTTTTGGGTCTTCACAAAGTTCAATGCCTGCCCAATCGAATCCCCAACAACAAGCTTATCCTTAAGCTTGTCATAAAGATTGATTTTTTTCAAAAAAGCCTCTGCTGCTTCTCCATATGGAGCAAGTTTTGGATTGGCGATTGCAATATGCTTGACTTTGGGGGAAGTCAAACTAGAATTTGTCGAGATGTTAAGATGAGTAGCCGTGCAAAGCACAAGCTTCCCAAGTGCATAGACTTGAGAATCTAGCAATGCAAATCCTTCTTGAGCTAGCTTTTCAGGTTTTTGCATATCAGCAGAAAAAAACAAATCTACC
>CAUWEE010000168.1:0-2895 GCA_963557095.1 uncultured Helicobacter sp.
TTGTGTTTCAGCAATCAATCACTTATTTGACACGGGAACATTTGTCCATGAAGCTCAAGACGATAAAGATAAAGAAGAGATGAGTTTTGAGAATCTTCTGACACCAAAAAAACTCAAAGATGCTCTTGATGAATATGTGGTTGGACAAGAAGAGGCTAAAAAAGTCTTGAGTGTTGCTGTTTATAATCATTATAAGAGGATTTACAAACAGGATTATTCCGGAGATTATCAAGATGTAGAAGTCAGTAAATCCAATGTCTTATTTATTGGTCCAACGGGCAGTGGAAAGACTTTGATGGCTCAAACTTTGGCTAAGACTTTGGGGGTGCCAATTACGATTTGTGATGCGACAAGCTTGACTGAGGCTGGATATGTGGGCGAGGATGTAGAAAACATTCTCACTCGTCTTCTTCAAGCTGCAGATGGAGATGTGCAGAAGGCTCAAAAAGGGATTGTTTTTGTTGATGAGATTGACAAGATTTCTCGTCTTTCTGAAAATCGTTCTATTACAAGGGATGTCTCAGGTGAAGGCGTGCAACAGGCTTTGCTTAAGATTATTGAGGGAAGTGTAGTGAATGTTCCACCAAAGGGGGGGCGGAAGCATCCTAATCAAGATTTCATTCAAGTTGATACAAGTAATATTTTGTTTTTGTGTGGCGGAGCTTTTGATGGATTGGAAGAGATTGTTAAGAGGCGATCAAGCGGGAATGTTTTGGGCTTCAATCAAGAACATTCTAATCGTGAAGAAACAAATTGGTTCTCTAAAGTTGAGGTAGAAGATTTGGTGAGCTATGGACTAATCCCTGAACTTATTGGAAGATTGCCTGTCATTGCTACGCTTGAAGAAATTTCTCAAGAAGCAATGGTGAAGATTCTCACAGAGCCCAAAAATGCTCTCATTAAGCAATATCAAAAGCTTTTTGATATGGATGGGGTGCGTCTTGAATTTACTCATGGAGCTTTGCAAGAAATTGCTAGGCTTGCACTTGAAAGAAAGACGGGGGCAAGAGGACTAAGAAGTATTTTAGAAAAAGTTCTAAATCCACTTATGTTTGATTTGCCTGATCATCGTGGGAAGGGGTATATGATTAGTGGAGATAGAAATTCTGTTTTGGGTGTAAAGATAACTTCTCATCCTTTGCAGGATATGGAAACAATCAAAGTAAATCTTGAGATCGAAGAAAATGAGCCTAAAGAGATAATAAAATAAAAAGGAGAAGAAATGATTTTGGATCGATTTATTGGAATCTTTTCCCATGATATTGCAATCGATTTGGGAACAGCAAATACCGTTGTATCGGTGCGAGGGCAGGGAATTATTATCAATGAACCTTCAATTATTGCTGTGCAAAATGATCGTTATGGTGCAAGAGGAAAGTTGCTTGCAGTAGGAAATGCAGCTAAGGAAATGGTGGGAAAAACTCCAGGAAGTATTTATGCCATTCGTCCAATGAAAGATGGAGTTATCGCAGATTTTGATATGACTGAAAAAATGATTCGCTATTTTGTAGAGAAAGCCCATAAGAGAAAAACTCTAATGCGACCAAGAATTATGGTTTGTGTGCCTTATGGATTAACAGGGGTTGAGCGAAAAGCAGTTAGAGAATCTGCATTGAGTGCAGGTGCAAGAGAGGTGTTTTTGATCGAAGAGCCAATGGCAGCAGCAATTGGAGCTGGACTTCCTGTGAGAGATCCTAGGGGAAGTTTGGTTGTTGATATTGGAGGGGGGACGACAGAAATTGGGGTGATTTCTTTGGGTGGGCTTGTGATTGCTAAATCATTGAGAGTTGCTGGAGATAAGTTGGATACGGCTATTGTGGAGTATGTAAGGGCAAATTACAATCTCTATATCGGAGAGCGAACAGGAGAAGAGATCAAGATCGGAATTGGTGCTGCTGTTTCTTTGGAACAGCCTTTGAAAATGCAAGTTAAGGGAAAAGATCAAGTAAGCGGCTTGCTAAATACAATTGAACTCACAAGTGAAGATGTCAGAGAGGCGATCAAAACCCAGCTCAAAGAAATTGGAAATGCTCTCAAGAGTGTCTTAGAATCAATGCCGCCAGATTTGGCTGGAGATATTGTTGAAAATGGTGTTGTACTCACTGGAGGAGGAGCACTGATTCGCGGACTTGATCAATATCTCTCCAATCTTGTCAAGCTCCCTGTTTTTGTTGCCGAAGAACCTTTACTTTGCGTGGCCAAAGGAACAAGTAAGGCAATTGAAGAAATGGATCTTTTGGAGCAAATTAGTTTTGAGTAATGAAATTCAAGCCCCTCTTATTCTTCATTCTTTTTTTAATTGGTCTATTTATTTTTTTTAAGATCGATCATTCTTTAAGAAGGGGGATTTTATTTTTGGGGGATGAAGTTAAAAATGGGGTTTTAAATTTGCAATGGAGGATATCGGAGGCATATAAGATTTACTTTCAGCAAGCTGCAACGATTAAGAAGCTCTTAATTGAGAGCAAAGAGCTGGAACTTTTGAAGCTGAGAAACTTTGAACTTCAAGACAAGCTTGATGGTTTGCTTAAGTTTTACAAAATGCCCAAACCTCAATTTGCCAATATTGTTCCAATTCAAATCCTCTCTTATGTGGAGATGGGAAATTATAATCGAGTTTGGCTTGAGGAATATGCAGAGCATCAGGATGGATTTTATGGGCTTATTGCAGAGGGCTATGTTGTAGGCATTGCAAAAAAAGATAAGAATATGCGAATGCTTGGCTATCTGAATGGGGATTCTTTGTGTTCATATGGAGTTTATATCGGCAAAGATAGGGCCCTAGGAATTGTGAAGGGATTAAATGGTGAGCTAAGAGCAGATTTTATTCCTCTTGGAAGCGAGATTGCCAAAGGCGATGAGGTGCTTACAAATGGATTGGATTAGGTTTTTTTC
>CAUWEE010000169.1:0-2895 GCA_963557095.1 uncultured Helicobacter sp.
AGGGATTTCAAGATCTACATCAAGAGGGGTATCAATGATTTTAAGGAGTCCGCTTTTTTGAGCCAAAGAGATAAAATCTTGCATCAAATCCCCTTAGGCTCTAGAAAAATACACCCCCCAAGTTTTAGAAAGCAAAACCAAGGCTTGCCCCAAGATTGAGCATTTTAAGGTGTTCGTTTGTTGCTCCACCTGAAGGAAGATTTAACTCAGGCTTTTGCCAACTTCCCTCAATCCCAAGGACAAGTAGAGGGATAAAAGGCACTTCCCATCTCACACCAAAATTCACAGCGTAAGTATTTTTAAGAGTGCGATCTTTAACTTCTCCTTTGAAGCTAGAGTAGCTTATTCCAGCAAAAGGAGTAAGTTTGATGAAGGGGATACGATATCCAAGCAGGGCGCCATATTGGATATTATGAAGAGAAGATTTAGAAGTATCACCTTCATAATTGAATGCTGGTTTGAGGTAGTCATATTTGACTTGTGGAGCAAGCATTAAACCTAGAAATCCAAGCCATAACCTTGCATAAGCTCCTGTGCCCAAAGAATCGTTGCTAGGAATGCTTAGTTTATCGCTCTCTTCTTTGCCTGCTTTCAAAAATGTTACCTTGTTGTAGCTTAGTGTTGCTCCTACTTCTGGAGAGACGAGCAAGACTCCTAGATCAATTGCAAAAATAGAGCTAAACATTAAGCCCAAAGATAAGATAATCTTTTTCATTACTTTTCTCCTTCATTCTTTAGTTTTAATTTTGCAGGAATCATATCGGATTTTTGATTTGTTGTTAAATTCTGTTTATATTATGAGATTCTAAGGTATGGAGAGATATTGCCACGAGAGGAAAAAATGCATAAAAATTACTTTAATCGTGAAATTTCTTGGGTCAAGTTCAATGCTCGCATTCTTGATCAAAGCACAAAAACAGATTTGCCTTTGCTTGAGAGATTGAAATTTCTTGCAATCTATGGGATAAATCTTGATGAGTTTTATATGATCCGCGTGGCAGGCTTAAAGAAGCTTTATAATCGAGGGATAGCAGGTGTGGCTAATGATGGAAAGACACCAGCACAACAACTTAGTGCCATTGAGAAAGAGTTGCGTGCGCAACAAAAGGAGCTTGAGAGGAGTTATTTTGCGCTCAAAAATTCTTTGGCCCAAGAGAGGATTTTTATCCTTGATTATCATGAGCTCAATACCAATAATCAAGAAAAAGCAAGGGCCTATTTTTTTGACAATCTTTATCCAGTGATTGTGCCCGTGGTGATAGATGCCATTCACCCCTTTCCTCATTTCAACAATTTAAGTTTTGGTATTGTGATTAAGGTGCAAAATGTGAAGAAACTTCAAGAGATATCTTTTGCGCTTCTGCGGATTCCACGATTTTTTCCTAGATTTATTGAAGTGGAAGAAGGGGTGTTTGTAACCTGTGAAAGTGTGGTGGGAGAGTTTGCTGATGTAATTTTTGAAGGCTTTAAAGTGTTGAGTTGGTGTCCTTTTAGAATTACAAGAGATGCAGATTTTGAGATTGCTGAGGAAGAGGCTGATGATTTTATTGAGCTCTTAAATGAGGGGCTTAAGGCGAGGAAAAGAGGAGAAATCGTGCGCTTGCAGGTTGGAAAAAGCCAAGATGAAGGTCTCGTGGAGTTTTTGCAATCCCATTTGCCTCAAGCAGATCTATTTAAATATGATCTAACTCTTAATATAGGTGCTCTGTGGGAGATTGTTTCTCATCCTCATTTTGTTCATCTGCTTCATCCACACTTTTCCCCCAAAATGCCAGATATCTTGTCTAAGGAGAGTCATATTTTTGAGGTTTTGGATCAGCAGGATGTCTTGCTATTTCATCCATATGAGAGCTTTGATCCAATTGTGCGCTTGATCCGCCAAGCAAGCAAAGATCCAAATGTTTTATCCATCAAAATGACGCTTTATCGTGTAGGCAAAGATTCTCCCATTGTCCAAGCTTTGATTGAAGCAGCTGAACATAAACAAGTTAATGTGCTAGTTGAGCTTAAGGCAAGGTTTGATGAAGAGAATAATTTGGAGTGGGTGCGAGCATTGGAGGAGGCAGGAGCTCATGTGATCTATGGGGTTTCTGGACTTAAGGTGCATGCAAAGATTGCTCTAATCTTGAGAAAAGAGTCAGAGAAAATCAAAGGCTATGTGCATATAGGAAGTGGAAATTACAACATTGAAAGCGCAAGGATCTATACCGATGTTAGTCTTCTAAGCTCAAGAGAAGATTTGGTCTCTGATGCGATTAAATTTTTTCATTCCCTCTTAGCAGGACTTGCTCAAAAAACATCCTTAAAAAGTATTTTTATGGCACCAATGCAAATTAAGACAAAAATTCTTGAGTTAATCAAACAAGAAGAGCAGAGGGGAGAGAAGGGAAAAATTATTATGAAGATGAATGCCTTGGTTGATTCTGAAATCATCAATGCACTTTATCAGGCCTCGCAGCATGGAGTGAGGGTTGAGTTGATTGTGCGAGGGATTTGTGCCTTGCGTCCAGGGCTTGAGGAGATGAGTGAAAATATTAGAGTGATTTCTATTGTTGGGCGATATTTAGAACACGCAAGGATTTACTATTTCAAGCATGGGGGGATTTACTTTTCTAGTGCAGATATGATGCCAAGAAATTTGGAAAGACGAGTGGAGTTACTGATCCCTGTTATTGCTGATCAAGATGCGCAGCGCTTATTGAGTTTTCTCCATCTTCAGCTTGAAGATAGTAGGGGGGCATATGAGCTTAATACTAGTGGAGAGTATCACCAAGTTCTGGGCGAAGGCTTGGATTCTCAGCTTGAGTGTCAAAAACTTAATTTTAAGTGAGTAGCAAAAGCTTTTTTGAATTAAAATTATAGAAAACTTTGGAGGATCTCTGTGTATCGTTATTT
>CAUWEE010000170.1:0-2881 GCA_963557095.1 uncultured Helicobacter sp.
GATGGCAAACAAAAATACTATCTTTCTCAACCCTGCCTACACCCTACTCTTCCAAAGCAAAAGGATGCTCAAAATCCTTTGGGATCTCTTCCCCAATCACCCACTCTTGCTTGAAAGCTCTTACGAACCTCTAAAAAACAAAAAACAAGTGCGAAAAACTGCCTTTGGAAGAGAAGGCGAAAACATAGAAATCTTAGATTCCTTGCTTCAACCCTTGGAATCTAGAGCAGGAAACTATGGCAATCATAAGCCTATCTATCAAGAATTCTATGAGCTTAATTCTTTTGAGGAAAATTTCTATCAAGCCAATGTCTTTTTTGCTCATGAGAGCTGTGGTTTGGGCTTCCGCAAAGGGGGAAAAATCATTGACAATTATTCCAAATTTGTCAGTCACAAGATCCTTGATTAGTCAAAAAGAGGACAAATAAGAAATGTTATCCTTATCTTCTTGTCCTCCTCTTCCCCCCACCTTCCCCCAAGCCTCCAATCAACCAAGGGGCCACTTATCAAAGACTAAAGCTATCCTAGAAATCTTCAAAATTATTCAATCAGTTTTCTTGCATCAAAGGCAATCATCAACTCTTCATTTGTTGGAATCGCATAAAGCTCAACTCTACTTTCATCGGAGTGGATTCTCTCCTCCCCTCGCATCTTATTTTTATCTTCATCAAGCTTCACACCCAAATACCCAAGCTGTTTGCACACCTCAGATCTAAAATATGCAGAATTCTCTCCAACTCCTGCAGTAAAAATAATCCCATCAAGGCCACCAAGACTAACGCTTAGCCTTGCAATCTCCTCTGCCACTCCAAAAGTCATAAAATCAAAGGCTCTTTTGGCCCCCTCATTTGTATCCAAATTGCATTCAAGCGTATAAAAATTTGAACTCAATTTTGACAAGCCCAAAACGCCACTTCTATAATAAAGAAAATCCCGAATCTCATCAACACCATAGCCTTTGTTCTCCATCAGATAAAGCAAGATTCCTGGATCAATACTCCCTGTTCTTGTCCCCATACACACCCCATCAAGAGCTGTAAATCCCATTGTTGTCATCACAGATTTTCCCCCCTCCACTGCACATAATGAAGCCCCTGATCCAATATGAGCAATAACAAGCCTTTTATCAGCCACAGCAGGATAGCTTTGCTTAAGCTTTTGCACAATGTAGGCATAAGAAGTTCCATGCATTCCATAGCGTCGCACTCCCTCTTGATAGAGATCATAGTCAATGGCATACATTGTGGCATGACCCTGCATACTTTGATGAAATGCAGTATCAAAAACTGCAACTTGAGGAAGAGAGGGATATTTTTCCCTAATAAGCTTAATCACTCGCAAGTGATGAGGCTGATGCAATGGAGCAAGAGGAATAAGGCTTTCAATCTGTTTAATCACCGAATCTGTAATCAAAACCGAAGCATCAAAAATCGTCCCTCCATGCACAACGCGATGCCCACAAACTTTGAGCCTATACTCTTTAAAAGTTTGCTCAATCCAATCAATCAAAAAATCCAAAACTAAAGCATGGTTATGTGCTTGTGCCTCACTCCATTGATGCTCTGCAATCACCTTGCCATCTGCATTCTTTGCCTTAAAACTTGGAGATATATCAATTCCTTCGATCTGTCCTGAAGCAATTGCTTTGTTATGCAAATCAAAAATCTTAAATTTCAAACTTGAGCTTCCCGCATTAATAACCAATATCATCTCTTTCATTCTCTCCCCCCTAGCCTATGCACTTGCCAAAACTGCCAAAGCCGATGAGGCAACTCTTGATTCTGCACTATCTGCTCTTGAAGTCAAAATCACTGGAACTTTCGCACCCAAAACAACCCCTGCTGATTTGGCATAAGCCAAATAAACTAAGGCTTTAAATAAGATATTTCCTGATTCAATCTGCGGAACGACCAAAACATCAGGATCTCCACATACTTCAGAATCAATTTTTTTGATCTTTGCAGAGACAGCGGAAATCGCATTGTCAAAGGCCAATGGGCCATAGACTAAGGCGTCCTTAATCTCTGTTTTTGCCCTCTGTGTTAGCTTGGCAGCCTCTATAGAGCTAGGCATCTTCTCATAGGGCATTTCAACAGCACTCAAAACCGCAACTTTTGGGATCTTAATGCCAAGCCTATGTGCCAAGTCAATCGTATTTTTGATCATACTCATTTTCACATTGATATCTGGAGTGATATTGATTGCTGCATCTGTTATAAAAAGCGCTTTGTGATAAGCAGGAATATCCATAATGAAAGTATGGGTAATGCTTTGATCAGTTCTAAGCCCAGCATCTTTTCTAACCACCGCACTCATAAGATCATTGGTATGAAGATTCCCCTTCATTAAAGCCTTGACTTCGCCTCTCTTTGCAAGCTCTGCAGACTTTTCTGCAGCTTCAATATCACTAGAAACATTGATAATCTCATAAGAAGAAAGATCAAGTCCAAAATCAGAGGCTGCTTGCTTTATCTTAAACTCATCTCCTATCAAAATAGGTTCAATCAAACCTTCACTATGCGAATCAATTGCCCCCCTTAAGCTTGTTTCATCTGTAGGTTGAACAACTGCGACTCTTAATCTCCCTTCCTTAAGCGTCAATGTTTTTGCTTGATTTAGAATATTGTTAAGCACACTGTATTTTCGTCCATGTAATGATTGCATTCTTCGCTCCTCAATTTTTAAAGTTTTATAAGGAAAATTATACATTCACAGTTTTCTGCACCTTATGATTTTAAGTAAAATATTTTTTTACTTTTTACATAAAGTTACATTTTAAAATTTCTGCCAATTCCTTTGTGTGATAGCTAATGATTATGTCTGCTCCAGCTCTTTTAAAACTTAACATTGTCTCCAACATCACTTTTTCATAATCAATCAC
>CAUWEE010000171.1:0-2860 GCA_963557095.1 uncultured Helicobacter sp.
ATAAGTGAATGCAAGAAGCAAAACGAGACTTAAGAAGAATTTTTTCATATAACTCCTAGAAAAAGTGTTTGTAGCCTACTGTGATGGTGTAGTTGTAGGGAACTTCTCTTGGAAAAAATATTGGAGCTATAGGAAGCCCTAAAACTAAGTCAATAAAACCAGAAGGAATCTGGGTATAAAACCCTGTCCTTAAATGACTTGTTATTCCTAATGAAGTGCCTCCATCAAGTGGGTGGATATATTCTCCATTCTTTTTTGCCACAATGATACCCACTCCTGCATTGATCCCTAGTATCATCCCAAAACTACTCTTATCATTTTTCACAAAATCAAAGATGCCATCAATCCCTGCAGTTAAATCAAATGAAAAACCTGCATCATAAGGGTGAGAAGCGGGGGCATTAAAAATCGGGGATTTAAAATCAGATGCATAACTTAAGCGCCCACGAAAAAGTGTGCGATACCCTACTTTTTCATAAGTATGTTTTTGCCAACCTCCTTCAATTGCCACAACATAATCCAAAGAGTTTGCTTCCAATAAATGCCGTGTTGCCTTCCAGATTCGGGGATTTAAAAAGGGGAATCCTAAATCCATTACCCCAGCCCCAACACTAAAGCCTATAAAATGCTTTTTCTTTTTCTCTTCTTCATCATAAGCCTTTTTCTCTTCTTCTGTCATCATAGATCGTCTGAGATCACTCCAGAAAGTCGCCTGCGACTGTGTGGTATAAAGACATAAGATAAGAGAAAGCAAAAACACTCTCATTTTAAAACCGCCTTTCTGATGATTTGTCCTAATTCCTAGAAGAGGTGCTTGTAGCCGAGATTTAGAGAAAAAGAATCAATAAAACTATTGCCTGTCCCCATAAAACCAAAAAGTGGAATACTAGCTGTTAATTCAATGACATTATTTTGTATTTGCGTATAAAACCCTATGCGTCCATTAAAAGGGAGTGTCACTCCTCCTCCTTTTTGTATCGCTGTGAGGAAAATCCAGCAAGCTCACATTGATTCCCATAGAAAGCCCCAAACTCATCCCAAAGCGATGTTTTTCGTCTGTTTTCACAAAAAGCCCTCAACAGCGTGATAAAAAAGCGTCCAAGAGTATCTATTGGCATTTTTGTATTTTTCTCTCTCTTCTCCTCCAAACTTTCCCATATCCAGCCCAAAATCAAATCGAGTTCCAAAGGTAAAACGCAAGACCACTTTTTCATAAACATAGCGTTGCCAGCCTCCAGAAATCGCAAAGCTATATCCCAATGTCGGAGCAATCGAACTCCCAGCGAGATTTCCCATTGCTGTAGCGATATAGATGTTTGTTTTTAGATCAAGCAATCCCATTCCTCCATCTATCCCAAAGAATCTATTTCTTTGGTTTTCCCCCGCGCTCAATCCCCCACACACCAAACACAAAACCAAACACATTTTTTTCATTATTTTTGCTTTCTTGAGAGGGCAAAAGAAATGTCTTGTTTGGGCTCTACCATAGAACTCCTTAGCAAAGAATGTAATACTTATAATGAGGTCTAAAGACTTAGAGCCCTGTGAAGAGTCTATCCCCTGATTTTTTTGGAATTTTATCGGATTTAAAAGGTGCTTGACTTGTTTCTTGCAAAGACAATCAAGCATTCTGCCCTTGTCTTCTTAAGAGCAGGTGATTTGGCGGATTGTTTGACTTGCATTTTCTCCACAAATTGGGCATTCGGGGTTTTTGCTGATTTTGATTTTGTTAAATTGCATTGTGGAGAGGTTGAGACTAAGAATAGAATCGCTAAAAAACTCTCCTACCCCTGTGAAAAACTTCAAAACTTCATTTGCACCAATTGATCCCAAAACTCCAGTGATGGAGGCAAAAAGACCATTTTTGTAGAGCTGCATATTTTGTGGGGGATTGGGGAAGATGCATCCAAGACAAGCGCTTTTGTGGGGGATCACTCCCATAATTTGCCCGCAATAGCGCATAATCCCTGCGTGAATAAAGGGCTTGTTTTGAAGGATGCAAATATCATTGATGAGAAATTTTGAGACGAAGTTATCTGTCGCATCAATGATGAAATCATAGCCTCTCACGAGCTCTTCTGCATTTTCTAGTGTAAAGCGGGCTTTGTAGCTTTGCACCTCAATAGTTGGATTAAGAGCAAGTATTCTTGCTTTGGCGCACTCTACTTTGGGCTTGCCAATATCTTGAGTTTGAAAGACGACTTGTCGGTGGAGATTGCTGATATCTACGACATCATCATCAATGATTCCAATCTTGCCAATTCCTGCCCCAGCAAGATACAAAAGATTGGGTGCAGCAAGAGCACCTGATCCGATCACTAGAATTTTTGCATTTTTGAGCCTCTCTTGCCCAGCCTCTCCTACTTCTTCAAGCATAAGATGGCGAGAGTAGCGAACCTTTTCTTCTTGGGTAAGCATAGTTTTTCCTTTCTTGAGCTTATGTGCGTTCAATCCATATATCAATGTGCTTTTGTTCTTCAAGCACACTTGTATCTTGTCCGTGTCCAGGATGGATGGGGAGATTGGGGGAGAAGGCTTTGAATTTATGGAGGGACTTTTTCATCTCTTGAGGATTGGAATATGCAAAATCACTGCGTCCAATGGAGCGGTAAAAAATAAAATCCCCACTAAATAAATGCCCATTGACTTCAATCATACAGCAGCCTGGCGTATGCCCTGCAAAGAGCAAAAATCTCACCTCAAAATCTCCAAACTCCAAGTGATTCTCCTCTCCCTCTAGCTTGATATCTGGATTGCATGGCGTGAGCTTGAGATCAAAGCAGTCACTCTCTAGCATAAAGGCATCGTTTTTGTGGCAGACAAGGGGGATGTGGGGAAAGCTAGCTTTGAGTTTTGCATT
>CAUWEE010000172.1:0-2842 GCA_963557095.1 uncultured Helicobacter sp.
TAAAGCAGTTTTCTTCGCCATCTCATATCCTCCCAAGAATTACTCTTGCTAACTCTTGATATGCAAGGCTTCCATGAGATTTTTCATCATAAAGTAAAATAGGTTTTCCAAAACTTGGAGATTCAGCAAGCCTAACGCTACGCGGAACCAAAACACAATTGTGTCCCTCTATGGTTTTAAACAAGCTATGGTCAAAATGCTGAATAAGATCAGCCAAAACCTGCTTGGAGAGGTTGTTTTTGGAAGCATACATTGTAGGCAAGAATCCGCGAATACTCAAATCTGGATTACTTGAATCTTTTAAGAGTTTAATTGTGCTTAAAAGTTGCGCCAAACCTTCAAGAGCAAAAAACTCACACTGGATAGGAATGATTACAGAATGGGCTGCGCTTAGAGCATTAATCGTCAATGGCCCAAGAGCTGGAGGAGAATCAATAATAATAAAATCATACTGGTGATACACCTCTTCTACTTTTCTTTTAAGCAGCAATTCCCTCCCTGTGCTTCTTTTGTTGTAAAACTCCTTCTCAAAACCTACAAGCCCGATATTTGATGGGGCTATAAACAAATTCTTCATTCCTGTTGGATGAATAATTTGAGAGAGTTTTTTGCTTCCAATTAAAACATGATAGATATCAAATTCAATCTCATTGCGACGCAGCCCTAAACTCGTCGTAGCATTGGCTTGTGGATCAAAATCAATCAAAAGCACCTGTTTACCAAAATTAGCAAGAGATGCAGAAAGATTTACCGCTGTTGTGGTTTTCCCAACACCACCCTTTTGATTGGCAATCACAATTACCTCACACATCTTAAATCTCCACTATCTCAAACTATAAATTTTTTGATCTTTCCACACCACAGATCCATCATCACATAAAGTCACATCGCAAAAAGAAATCTCATGATTGTCAAAATGAAAAGTAAAGTCAAAATTCTTATAGAATTCTATCTTGTAATTTTGGAAAACATAAGACCAAGTTGGAAATTTAAAAAGAAAAGTCAAAAATCTCCTCAATCTGTCTTCCTTTTCTTTTCTACTCCATCTTGCATTCAAAGAAGCATAAAAAGTCGCCTGAAGATTTATCCCTATCCCACACACAATGTAATCTTGAACACTCTGGGTCAAAATACCGCCAATTTTTTGATTCTGCAGATAAAAATCATTAGGCCATTTGAGCCAAACTTGAGGGTGCTCTTTGGCTAGCCACTGCTTCATTAAAAAACCGATATAAATTGAAATAGACTGAATTGGAAGATCTTTTGGCAATGCCTCTTTTTGGAAAGCAAAGGAAAACATCAATGCGTTCTCCACATTATCCCAAACATTCTCCCTGCTTCCAAGACCTTGAGTTTGAAAGTCAGTCAAAACACAAGTATCTCTAGAAATTTCTCCACTTTTCACTTTATCAATAAGCCAAGTTTGTGTTGAATCGATACTTGAAAAGTAAAAAAAATCTAGCAAAAAATATCTCCCAATCTCAAATGCTTGCCTCTCATATAGTCTAAAACAGGCATCTTTTGCCTTGATGGAGGCTGAACTTCATAGAGCCTCAAACTTCCCTCTTTACAACCCAATAAAACATAATCTTTCTCAATCTTTAAGATTTCACCCTCTTGGTATATACCCAATGTAGAGTTAAGCTCCAATTTTAACAACTTCAAACCATTGGATAAAAAGACTCCAGGCCAAGGCATAAAAGCTAAAAATTTGACAAAGACTTCTCGTGCCTTTTGAAAAGAAATTTCTCCCCTTTCTTTTTTGATTTTTTGACACAAGCTCGCCTCGCAATCTCTTTGTTTGAGAGGGGCAAGAAGCTCAAAGTTTTTAAAGAGATTTACTGCAAGATTCCCTCCCATTTTTGCCATTTTGCTTGATAATTTACAAAGATCTAAATCCTCTTGAGTTTGCAAAATACTCATCCCCAAAATTTCTCCGCAATCAAGACCTTCCTCCATTTTCATTGCCGTTACACCAAATTTTTTCCGATCTTGCAAAATCATCTCCTGCAAAGGCGAAGCCCCACGAAATTGGGGCAAAATTGAGGCATGAATATTGATACACAAATGAGATTGCAGAAAAAATTTTGGGAAAATCTGGCCAAAGGCAACAACCAAGAAAAAATCTGCCTCAAAAGCTTTAAGCTCTCTCAGAACTTGCTCATCAAGTCTTTCTGGTTGAAACAAAGGAATCTGATGCGATAAGGCTAAGTCTTTGACTTCTGAAATTTTGAGCTCTTGTTTGCGACCAAAAGGACGATCAGGCTGAGTGACAATGGCTAAAACCTGATGAGCCTCCATCACAATTTCTAACACAGCTCTTGCAAAAGCAGGTGTCCCAAAAAACACAATTTTTGCCATCAAAATTCTCCAAATAAAATTTCAGCTTTTTGCCTTTTGTGTAGCAAAAATTCTCTTAACGCTTTAGCCTTTTCTGTGAAGACTACTTTGCACCCTAAGGGCAAAATTCAAAAGAGGAGCAAGCTCACTCATTGTTTCCCCTCAACACAAAGCCCCAATCATAAACAAGCTCATCCCTTATATTTTTCATATTTTATTCCAAGAGACAAATACTGTTTGAGTTGATCAATCTGAAAATGTGTCACTGAAGAAATAGGAAAAACAAAAAGCGGTTTATTAAAATCAAGGGTATATCCAAACCCTTCATTTAATCCACTTTGTATGAATAAACCCTTATCTTTGGAAGCATCTAAACCATTATCTTGCAAAAATTCCAAAAAACTCTCCTGAAAATCCAATGCACTATCTGCACGACTTAAAACCACAGCAAAAGGTTTAGCTGCAAGCTCTGAAGAAAATAAAGATAACTCATTTTGTAATT
>CAUWEE010000173.1:0-2790 GCA_963557095.1 uncultured Helicobacter sp.
GGAAGGGAGTGAATTGCCTTAAGCAAAGGGGTTGATTGAGCACAACGCAATAAAATCATATAGCGGTATTTTGCATTGATTTTCTCTAGTCTTGCCTTGCCTCCACCCACGATTTGAATATTTGGGTTTTGTTTTAAAAAATCTAGCGCTTTTTGCATATTGACTTCAGCCTTATTGGGATTTGTGTGCGTGAAAGTTAGGATAGCAAGTTTGCTAAATGGAGGATAAAGATCTTTGCGAAATTCTAGTTCGCTTTGTAAAAAGCTTTCATAATCTTGGCATTGGAAAAAATCAGTATTGAGTGTTTGGAGCAAAACCAAACCATTTTCTTTGCGCCCAGCCCTTCCTTTGATTTGAAAAAACAAAGACATTGCCCTTTCCCTTGATCGAAAATCTCCAAAATGCAAGATTTCATCAAGTCCCATAATCACAGCAAGCCCGATATTGTGATAATCATGCCCCTTGCTTAACATCTGTGTGCCAATGAGAATATCGATTTTGCCATTGGAAAAATCTCTAAGCGTGTTTTCGAGTTTTTTTTGTGTTGTGATGTGATCGCGATCAAAGATTGCTATTTTTGCTTGAGGAAAATACTCTTGCAGATCTTTTGCAATTTGGGCAGTTCCAATGCGTTGGGAATAAAAGGCAGAGCTAGAGCAGCTTGGACAAGTGTTTGGAATGTTTTGAGAAAAGCCACAGTAATGACAGAGCATAATTTTTTTGTTGAGATGTAAGCTCATTGAGATATTGCAAAATGGGCATTTGATATTGCTTCCACATTCAAGGCAGATGAGGTATTTGAAATTGGCTCTTGTAGGAAGAAAAAGAATGCTTTGTTTTTGTTGATCAAGCATTGTTTGAATGCTTGAGAGAATGCCTAGACTAAGTTCTGTTTTTTGCTTGAGGATTCTAAGCTCATTGTTTGAGGAATAAAATTTTTTGAGTCTTAAGATAGAGTTTAGAGACTTAGCTAAGAAGTAGGATGTCGCACTTGGTGTGGCTGAACCTAGGAGGATTTGAATCTCTTGCTTTTTTCCTAGATAGATTGCAAGATCTCTTGCGTTGTATTTGGGGGAGTTTTGGGCTTTGTATGCCTCATCGTGTTCTTCATCAACGATAATCACTCCAAGATTGCTGATGGGTAAAAATAAGGCACTTCTTGCTCCAAGAACGAGGCGGATTGTGCCCTCTTGAATGGATTTGAGTAACTCTTGTTTTTTGCTAGAGCTCATTTTGGAATGCCAAACTCCAATATGTTTGCCAAAGACTTTTTCTAATCTTTGCTGCATTTGAGGAGTGAGGGCGATTTCGGGCATTAGAAGAAGTGCATTTTTGCCTTGTTTGAGCACTTTGATTATGAGGTGGATGTAAATTTCACTTTTTCCACTCCCAGTCTCGCCAAAAAGCAAAGAAAAAGGTTTTTGAGCAATAGAGTGAAAAATCTTTTCTTGCTCCAAAGAAAGCTTGTGCGGTGTAGAAAAAACACACTCAATTAAAGGTGGATAGAGCTCTTTGGTGGGTGCAAAAAGAGAAAAAGCCATTCCAAGTGATGTGCAGTAGTATTGAGCGATAAAGTTGGCAAGCTGAATTTGATGGGGGAGAAAGAAAAGATCAAGACTTTTTGCCTCTTTGCAGTTAAAACTTGGTGCTTTGCACTCCTCATACACTACTCCTTTTTTGAGAGTGTTTTTGAGGGGGATTTCGACAAGTTCGCCGAGTTTTAGCGGATTTTTTGAAGAATAAACTAGAAGTGGCGAATTGCTAAATGGGGCGACAAAATAGTATTTCAAATGTTTTCAAGCTTAGAGCAGATGCTTTCAATTTGCTTTTGGAGCTGCATAGATTCTTCTCTAAGGAGTTTGTTTTGATTTTGGGATTGAGAATTCTGCTCGATTTGAGAGACACAAAAAGAGAGGAGTTCTTCAAGAGTGATGTGTTCTTTTTGGCCAAAAAATTTTTTCAAAACTTCTTGTGATAGTGGGGAGAGACTAGATAAAGATAGATTAAAAATTCTTGTTCCATCTTTTGTTTTGATGGTTGCGCGGACTTTTTCAGTTGTCATTGAGAGCTCTTTCTACTCTGCTAAAAATGGCCTCCATCTGCTGCTCTCCGCTAGATTGTCTGGCAAGAAATTCTGAAATTTCTTGCTCTTTTTGCAGAAGTGAGAGTTCTAAGTCTTGATTTTTTTCTTTTAGAGTCTTGATTTCTTCTTTTTGCTGATCGATTTTCTGACAAAGCTCATTAATTTTTCCAATCAATTTTTCTAAGGCTGACATGAGAGAATCCTTAATAGGCAGATTAAAGAATGTTGGGCAATTCTACCACAGAGAGAATTATCTTGTAAAATTTAAAAACTCTTAATTTTTAAAAATCTAAGGTTTGTTGAGATGAAAGAAAGATTTGAGCTAGTTTCCAAGTATTCTCCTTCAGGAGATCAGCCCCAAGCCATTACAAAACTTTGTGAAAGCATCTTAGAGGGAAATCGCTATCAAACTCTTGTAGGAGTTACAGGGAGTGGGAAAACCTACACAATGGCAAATATCATTGCAAGATTAAACTTGCCTACTTTGATTATGACGCATAATAAAACTTTGGCCGCCCAGCTTTATAGTGAGTTTAAGGGTTTCTTCCCTAAGAATCGTGTGGAATATTTCATCTCTCACTTTGATTATTATCAGCCTGAAGCCTATCTTCCAAGACGAGATTTGTTTATTGAAAAAGATAGCTCAATCAATGAGGATTTAGAGCGCTTGAGATTGAGTGCGACAACTTCGCTTTTGGCTTATGATG
>CAUWEE010000174.1:0-2787 GCA_963557095.1 uncultured Helicobacter sp.
CATTGAAACTAATATCTTAGCCCTTGTGGAACTCACGCACTTCATTCTCCCCTTTATGGTGCAAAAGCAAAGTGGACATATCATCAATATCGGCTCTATCGCAGGAAGTTACCCTTACCCTGGCGGCAATATCTATGGAGCAAGCAAAGCATTTCTAAAACAATTTAGCCTCAATCTAAGAGCGGATTTAATAGATCAAAATATCCGTGTTAGCAATATTGAACCAGGACTTTGTGAAGGGAGTGAATTTTCTCTTGTCCGTTTTAAAGGAGATTATAAAAAAGTCCAAGAACTCTATGCAGACACAAGCCCACTTACCCCAGAAGATATTGCTGAAACTGTATTTTGGTGCGCCTCTCTCCCCTCGCACATCAACATCAATAGCCTAGAGCTTATGCCTACTACACAAGCTTTCAATACCTTTAGAGTGCATAAGAAAGCTAATTTGTAATCTCCTTAATATCCCCAATCTCTAAAAACATCGCATAAATTTCATAAATCAAGGCCTTGCGATTCTCTTTGAGTGCCTCCTCATCGACATTGACCATCACGGCCTCAAAGAAAGCCTCCAAGGGAGTCCTAAGCCCAAACAAAGCCTCAATATAAGCCTTGATCTCTCCAAAATTTTGTCTCTGTATCTCTTGCAAATGAGCATAGAGATTTTTCTCTTGAGGCATTTGAAAGAGAGTGGGATCAATAGGCTTTCTTACTGCATCCTTTGTAATATTTGCAACACGCTTAAAAAGAGAAATAAAGGCTTCCTTATCTACCTTTTCAAAGATTTCATTGAGTGCAAGGCACTTTTGCATTATCTTTCCAAGATCCTTCTCATAGCCAGCAACAACACTTCTCAAAATCGAAGGATTGATTCCAAGCACACCCTCAATCCTTTCAAGCAAAAAATCCCAAAGCTTTGAAAGCTCAAAACTTTGATACTGGCTTGATAGCTCTTGCAAATCATCCATTCTAAATCCAATTTGATGAGTCTGCAAGATTTTCAAAATCGCATTTCCTGCTCTCCTTAAAGCATAAGGATCTTTTGAGCCACTTGGAATCTTTCCGATACTAAAAAGTGCCATCAACAAATCAAGACGATAAGCCAAAGCAAGATAAGCTCCTAGCTTTGAAATTGCTCCTTTGCCTTCATCAGCAGCAAAAAAATACTGCTCTCTTATCGCAAGAGCAATGCTCTCATTTCGCTTTGGCACTCCTCTTTTTGCCTCTGCCAAAACATAGTATTCTCCCATAATCCCCTGCAATTCTGGGAACTCTCCCACTATCTCACTCAAAAGATCTGATTTTGAGATTTTCACAGCCTCCAATGCCTCTGCATTCCCTTTTGAGAAATGTTTGACAATCACTCTCTCTCGATCAATCTTATCTGCCATACTGCCAAGCCCCTCAACAAAGGCAATCTTGCTCAAATCATAACTATCTAGTGGCTTTTTGAGATCATTGTGATAGAAAAACATCGCATCGCTTAATCTTGCTCTTAAAACTCGCTCATTCCCCCCAATAATCATCTGCACATCTTCGCTCATTGAGTTAATAACAACGATAAAGTCCTGATGCAAAGCCCCATCTTTATACACTGCAAAATAGCGTTGGTTTTCTTTCATTGAGGTAATAATGACTTCTTTGGGCAGTGCCAAAAACTGCTCTTCAAACTCACCCAAAAGCGCACGCGGGTATTCTGTAATCGTTACCACCTCATCAAGTAAGCTCTCATCAAGCTCGACACTAAGCCCTCTTTGCTTCTCAATCTCTTTGATCTCTTGCAAGATTTTCTCTCGCCTCTTTTGTGGATCCAAAATCACCACACCCTCTTTTAAGAGCTGCAAATACTCCTCAAGGAATGCAAAGCTCCATGCCTCAAATACAAAATCCCTATGAAGAAAAGTCTTAAGACTTGATCGCACACCAAAGAGCTCAAACTCCACTCCCCTATCGCCAAGCAAAACAGCGATATTGCGAATGGGGCGGATAAAAGAATCACTCAAATCCCCCCAGCGCATACTCTTTCCAAACTGCAAGCTCTTAAGCCATTTGGCAATCATCTCCCCCAAAAACTCACAAGATTCTCTACCCTTAATTCTTTGAGAAAAATACAAACACTCCTTGCCTTCTTTTTGCCTAGTCTGCACTTCAGAGACATTGCATTTTTTCAAAAAGCTCTCACCTGCTTTGCTCAAGCCCTCTTTCACATCTCCATTAACATAGGCAATCTCAAGAGGAGGACCGAAAAATTCAAGCTCCCTATCCTCCTGTTTCAAGGGGAAATCACGGCTTATAAGCACCATTCGCCTTGGGGTATAAAAAAAGTCAAAATTTGCTTTAAGCTGGTATTCTTCTAAAATGTTTTTCCATTTTTCAAGTATTTTTGATTTCTCTTTTAAGAAGGGGATGGCTGGGAGTTCTTCGCTTAAAATTTCTACAAGCAAAATATCTCTTCTATCCTTTGATTGCTTTAAATCCTCTAACAATTATCATCCTTTTGCTCAATTTTTCTCTCTTTTAATTTTAACAAAAGCCAATCAAAAAGGGAGATAAGGGTGAGGCGATTTTTTTCATTTTTGAGCCTATTCTCTTGGGCTTATTGCAACAATGACTCTTGCACCAACATTACACAACTCAACAAAGCTCAAATCCAAACCATTCGCTATGCCTATCACTATGGAGAGAAATATGACTTTGGCTACACAATGGCAGCCATTGCTTGGAAAGAATCTTGTGCTGGGCTTTATCGCATCAACTTTGATGATCCAAGTGCGGGGATCTATCACGCCC
>CAUWEE010000175.1:0-2786 GCA_963557095.1 uncultured Helicobacter sp.
TCTCTGATGCCGGATCAAGATATTGGGGAATCAATGGCGCATTTTATGGCGGAATACTAGGATTTTATATGCAGTTTGAAAACAATATTATCGACTTAACTGCGACTGTTCCAATCTTTGGCATAATAGGTGTTGGAACAATATTCTCCTCGACGACAGCAACGCTAGGCTACAAATACCTCTTCTAAGGAATGATGATGAGTTTGGCTTATGCAAATGATCTGAATTGCTTTGATAAAGAAAACCCTAAAAATATCCACAGAGGAGAACCACAAGAAGTGATAAAAACAGAATCCATAAAGCCTCTTTATAATCTCAATGGAAAATTTTGGACAAAGAAATAAAAAATCAAGGAAGTAAAAATGATAAAAAGATTGTGTCTAATTTTATGTTTGGTATGCGGGGGATTGAGTGCGGGGGATAATCTTGCAAAAGCAAGTGATTCTGAAATAGGCAAGTGGAGAACCTTTGTAGGGGTTGAGGGGGGAATTGGGTTTAATAACTACTATCCAAACTATTTGGTTTTGACTTATATCAATCCATTGCTTTTAACTCCCAATAGTGGGAGTGCCATCGGTTATCATCTTGGAGTAAATCTTGGATGGCAAAAATATCTAAGTGAAATTGTGGGAGTCCGACTCTCTTTGAGCTTTGGAGGACAATATGCTCCACAAATCAACATAAAAGAGAATGGGGTAAAGATCAAAACATTTAAAAATGGCTATAGTTGGGAGTTAGGTTTTGTAAATGATTGGGTTTTTAATTTTGCATTTCATAAAAAAGCAAAGTTTGGAATACTTGCAGGAATTGGGCTTGATTTTTATGATCATATTGACTTTAAAAACCCTAAGTTTTGGAGTGCTAATTTCATTCTCTTAAATGCTAGGTTGGGATTTAGCACCCAAATTGAAAATAGCATTATTGACTTATATTTTTCTATTCCCGCACTTAGTTTTATATCTATATCAAACAAACTTAATGGGAATTTATATACACATTACACAAACACCCTCACCCTCGGCTACAAGCACCTTTTCTAACCCCACCCTATGTTCTCACTCCCTAGATTTCTCTATTCATTTGTCTTAGGAAGCTCTCTAGCCTTTGCCTCTTGTTTCCCCATCAATACCATTGAGTTTATCCACTCAGAAGATTCTCTCAAAGTCATCACGGTGGAAAAGATCTTTGCCAAGCTTGATTTTTTGGCTCCCTACTTCTCCTCTTATGCCTCTTCCTGCCTTGATCCCACAGAGATCTCTGCACTACTCCAAGAGCTCAACAAAACCGCCATCCAAGAAGGCTATATCACGACAAAGTTTGGACTTTATCCCCAAGATCTCAAGAGCGGTGTGCTAAAGATTGGCATCCAAGTGGGCATCATTGATGAGATCGATTTTATAGACAATGCGACTTTGATGTCTTTCTCCAAAGATTTCTCCATCAAACAAGGGGATATCCTCAACAACAAAGAAATCGAATCTGGACTAAACAACATCAAAAGGAGTCGGTATCTAGATCCCAAAGTCATCATCACCCCCTCTGGACTTTATGGAGGAAGCAAAGTAGAGATTATCGTAGAGAGAAGGGCTTTGCCCATCTTTTTTAGTGCCACACTTGACAATGGAGGAAGCGCAGGAGTGAGGGAGTATGGATCGAGCACTTTGGATAAATTTAAGAGTTTTTTTACAAGCAACATCCAATCTATCTTCATCCTAGGGATTGAGAATCCCACCTATCTAGGAGACACCCTATCTTTCTATGTCAACAACTCCATCCCCTACACCCAAGGCTCTCACTCTCTTTATGCTTCAGCAAGCTATACCCTTCCGATTCGGCGTGCCCTGCTTGAGCTTAGCGGCTCTTATTCTCAAAGCACCTCCACTCTTCCCCTTGAGTTTAGCTCTCCTGTGAGCTCTAGCCACTCTTGGAGTTTTAGCTCCAAACTCAGCTATGAGCTTTTGCGTAATGTTTTCCACTCTCTCTCCTTGGGGCTAGGCTGGAATATCAGAGATTCGAGAAACTTCCTAGAAAAGATTGAGTTAGCAGTGCAGAGGAAATTTCTTAGCGATTTATCTTTGTTTTTGAACTACAAGTATTTTTTTGGAGTATCTAGCTTTGATTTTACCTTTTCACTTTTGCAAGGCATCCCTGCCTTTGGGAGCAACAAAATCCTAGGGGATCACAAGCCCTATCTTTACACGATTCCTACACTTGATTTTTATCTCAATCTTCCCTTTTGGATCAAGAATCAGAGTTTCAATTTCTCTTCTTTGTTCAAGACACAAATCTCCCAAGGCGATCTCTATGCGAGCGAGAAAATGAGCATCGGAGGGAGAGCAAGCGTCAGAGACTTTGATGGACTCTCTCTAAGTGGCCAGATTGGTGCAATATGGAGAAATGACTTAGTCTATTATCTCCCCAGTTTTGCAGGGATTACCCTTGCCCCCTCTTTGGGACTGGATGTTGGCTATGTGCAAGATTTCAAAGAGAAAGTCGATGGCTACAATTTTCTCTCAGGTGGAGGTATTGGACTAAAAATGTTTGCCCCCTATTTCAACCTAGAGCTTTGGTGGTATCACCCCATCTACAATCCCTATGAAGTGCAAACGCAAAATTTTTATTTGAGTTTTGGAGTAAGTGTGTGACAGAAGAGCATCCCTCTTCCTGATATTTTTCTTCATCCCCCCATTCTTATCTCGCTCTTTCTTCAAGAAGCTTTTTAGATTTTATGAACAAATGACAAGAAGAGCTGTTGCAAAGCTTTTGTCCTAAGGGGAATTTGCTAT
>CAUWEE010000176.1:0-2784 GCA_963557095.1 uncultured Helicobacter sp.
TATGTATGCACAATCCTTTCTACAAAGGCTCGATTTTTGGGGACTTTGCGCTTTTCAATCCATTTTTTTAGAGAGTGAGGAGTGCAATTAGACTGCAAATCATGAGGCAGCAAAGAGGAAAGAAAAACCTGCAAATCCCCTATCTCATAAGAAGACTCCCAAACTTCCTCTCCATCAAATATTTGCTTGATTTCCTGCTTGTGGAGAGAAAAACTTGCAATAGTCCTATCTTTGCTTTTGAGAAAATATGTTTTGTCTTCAAACTCGCTCATGCTCCACCAAATCATCAAAATCTTTTTTTCATCATTATATTCAATTACAAGTCTGCGCAAAAGCATAGACTTCATCTTCTTGAGTTTGTCTTTGTGAGAGATTGAGTTGTTTGATAGAATGTTTGGGAATTTGTTTGAGGGAAAGAGGCAGGAGAGAGAAGATGGGTGAAGAGGAGATAAAACAGAAACTAAGGGAAGCCTTTGGATTAGATGAAGATGCGGCAAGTGTTGAGAAAAAACAATTGAACAAGATGAACAAAATATCGACTATTGGGAAATAACAGCTTCAGAGGTTGCGAAAAAAAGGGCTGGAGAAGAGGAAGGGAGCAAGCATTCAAAGGAGACAGGAAGGATTAAAAAATTCTCAACAAAGATTTTTGAAAAATATAGGATTAGCTTTTTCAGTGTGAGATGGAGGGGGGAGAAAGTTTTTGAAAACTTTATTGCTTTTTTCAATTGTTACGGAAAAGAAAATTTTTCTTTTAAGGGGACAAAATTTCTTGGGGGTGTCAGATTTTGTGGGGTGCAATTTGAATCAAGTTTTGAGAGTTGTAAATTTCACGGTGTGGTTTTTGAGAGGAAATTTGATGTTTGGATGAAAAGAGAAAACAATTCGGATCTAGTGTGTTCTTTTCGTGGATCTGAATTTGTCGGAGAGAGTGTTTTTAGGGATTTGACGATCAAATATCCTGTGGATTTTTCTGGCTCACAAATTGAAGACATCGAGTTTAATGGTGTTAACTTCAAAGAGCAGGTGAGTTTTATTGAATCAAAGATTAAAGAATTGAAAATTGATAAGCATGGTAAAAGCACAATTTTTTCCCAATTATGTTCTTTTAAGGACTCAAACATCGGAGATTTACATTTTTACGATGGGACAGAGTTTCGGGATTTGAAATTTGAGAACATTAAAGAAAGTGGAGAAAATATCAAAATAAGCTTCAAGAATGTCAAAATTAATGGAAAGCTTGAATTTCACAATTCTCAAGAGGTTAAGGTGAACTCACTTACATTTGAGAGCGTTGAGTTTGGTGGAGGAGTTAGCTTTATTTCTATGCAGATTGAAAACTTTGAGATGAAAGGCAATGAAAATCCGATCAAAGACAGTGTTCTAAAGAGTCATTGCCGCTTCTCTAATATTCAGATTGAAAAAGCTGATTTTTCAAATACACAGTTTGGAGGAGAGGTTCAGTTTGATAGGGTGAAATTCAATCAATCTGTCAGTTTTAAAAATGCAATTTTTGATAAGAATATAAGTTTTCCTTTCAGTCTTTTTCCTAATCAATCTTCTTCCGAAACTCAGATTGACTTTTCTAGTGCGACTTTTAAGGGTTTTATTGAGCTTGAAAAAACAGATGAAGAAGAAGCGAAGCTTTATAATTGCTCTTTTTTGGGAGCAAGCTTTGAGGGGGGATTCAAAAGCTCTGAAGTCAGCCTTGTGTCCCCCAAGTTTTGCTCTTGCACCTTTAAAAAAGCTTTTAAATTTAAGGATCTTAAATGTGAGGGAGATGTTGATTTCTCCAAGGCGGTATTTGAGGATGAAGTGATTTTTGATGGAGAGTAGGGTAGAGATGAATCAAATGATTGAACAAAAATTTATTTTTAATGGAGCGAGTTTTAAAAATCTCACTTTTGAAAAAGGGGTTGATTTCTCCAATGCAAGATTTGAAGATAATGTGTATTTCAATAATACTGAGTTCAAAAAAGAAGCAGATTTTCACGAAAGCGAGTATGGGAGGATAGCTTGTTTTTATGGGGTAACATTTCTGCAAACCCCAAATTTCAGCCAAAGTATCTTTAAGGGGAGTCTCAATCTTGTCAATTCCAATCTTGAATTTGATTTTGATAAGACGAGAGATGCTGTGAAAAAGGAAGGTGAGAGGAGAAGTGGAGGCGAGCAAAAGAAATCTGATGTTGCAAATGATTTTCGAGATTCTTTTCGAGGATTTAAAAGTGTGTTGATTAAAGACAATAATCTACTTGATGCACAGGAGCATCATCGAATCGAGCTGTATTGCAAAGAGATTGAGCTAGATTCTAGACTCAAAGAATCTTGGAATTGGAGAGATTGGATAGACAAGTGGCAGTTACGCCTTTATCGCTACACTTCAGACCACCACACCGATTTGCTTAGGATCATCTCTTGGGTAATTGTGGCTATTGGGATTTTTGGACTTCTTCTCTTTGCTTGTAAATATGGAATGGATCTCAAAACTTTTATCGACAATCATTCTAAAAATACCTTTGTAACACTCTTTGATACATCCATAATCACACAAAACAAAATTGTTATGTGGTTTGTTTATGCCCTTGGATTTTTTAGTCTTTTTTGGAAATGGATCAGAATCGTTTTTTTCTCTAGCATTACACTGTGTATGACTCTCGTCTCTTACAAATACATTTTAGGCGTTGGAAGTTTTTTGACTTCAAAGGCTTCTACAAACCCCATAGAAAATCTCCTTCTAGTCCTCTATACCCTAGTGATGATCCTCTTACTCTTCTCCCTCCAAAA